>JBBSKJ010000087.1:0-8298 GCA_038256475.1 Micropepsales bacterium
ATCGGAAGACGGCATCGTGGTCGATCAGAATGCCCGCACCGGCGATCCGCATATCTGGTCGGCGGGCGATTGCACCCGCCATGTCGGGCGCGAAGGCCATTCCATCCGCCTGGAATGCGTGCAGAACGCCATCGACCAGGCCAAGCATGCGGCCCTCGCCATGGTCGGCAGGCCCAAGACCTATAGCGAAGTGCCGTGGTTCTGGTCCGACCAGTATGACCTCAAGCTGCAAATCGCCGGCCTGGCGCGGCCCACCGACCGGCTCGTGCAGCGCGGCGACCCGGCGAGCCGCAAATTCGCCGTCTTTCACCTGCGGGATGGCGTGGTTGCGGCGGTGGAGGCGGTGAATGCGCCCGGCGAATATCTGGTGGGCAAGAAGATGATCGCGGAAGGCAAGACGATCGCGGCCGAAACGCTGGCCGATATCTCCATTCCCATGAAACAGATGGGCTGATGCCGCCCGACAAGTACAAAGTCACTTACATTGAGGACACCGGCACGTCGCACACCGTCGAAGTGGCGGAGGGCTGGTCGCTGATGGAAGGCGCGGTCAAGCACCTGATCCCAGGCATCGATGCTGATTGCGGCGGGGCCTGCGCCTGTGCCACCTGCCAGGTCTATGTCGCGCCGGAGTGGCAGGACAAGCTCCCGCCCAAAAGCGAGATGGAAGACACGATGCTGGATTTCGCGCCCGATACGCGGCCCAGCAGCCGGTTGTCGTGCCAGATACGGATGAGCGCGGCGCTGGACGGTATCGTGCTCAACCTGCCCAAGTCACAGCATTAGTTCATTGGGTCCCAGCGCCGCTATAGGGTTGAAAAATGACTGCTTGATTTCACTCCGCTGCGACACATTTCCTACAGTCTAAGCAGAAGCGTTAGATGTGCTTGAGGTCGGCCTTCAGGACTTCCACCAAATACTTCTTATGGCGGTTCATGTCGTCCTGAATGGTGCCGTCACGCCCTTGGGCATTGAAATCGAGCGTCGCCCAGCCGGTCCACTTCTTGGCGCGCAATATCTCGAAGATGCCCGGGAAGTCGACGCCACCCGCGCCCATGCGCTTATAGAGATGAACGCGGCGATGCTCTTCCTGGCTCGGGGCCGGGCCCTTCCAGCCAGCCCGCCGGACATTGTACTTGGCTTCGGCATCTTTCAGGTGCATGGCGGCGAGGCGCGAATAATAGATATCCATCACGCGCATCGGATCGATGCCGCCCAGCGTCGCATGGCCCGGATCGAAGGTTAGCCAGACATAGCGGGGATCAGTGTTCTCCATCAGATAATCCAGCTCGTGCGTGCGCTCGCACACAGTCCAGGCATGGGGATGGAAGGCGAACCTGACGCCGACATCGGCCATCTGCTTGCCGATTTCATTGATATGGCCGGCGATGACCTTCATCTCCGCGGGTGTCATGTCGCGCTCGTCGCTGGGACGGCTGTTGAGATTGACCTTGAGGTGAGTGCAGCCGAACTGCTTCACATATCTGGCATTGTCCAGGTTGCTCTTCAGTGTGTCCTGGAACTTGGTGGTGTCCAGATACTGGCCGCCGCTGCCGACGGTGCAAAGCTGCAGCCCGACTTCGTCCAGCTTGTCCTTGAGCGCCTTGAAGCTCTGGCCCTTGTCCCGGAATTTCCGTGTCTGGTTATCAAAGGGTTCGATGCCGTGATAGCCGTAATAGGCCGTCATCTTGATGCCCTCTTCGGGATGCGGCTCCATCGGAGTGAACTGATTGCCGCTGGTCGCGTATTTGATGTTGTCGCCCGGCAACGCAAAAGCATGTGGTGCTGAGGCGGCGACTGCGGCGGCAGCCAAGCCGGTGCCCATCAGGTTTCTACGGCTTAACATTTCTCTCCCTTCCTTTTTATAATTCGACGGCTGTGTAGCTTCTCGAAGATTATGACATGAAAGCCTGCCCATTGATATCTCAGAGGGTGTAGACGTCGAGGTGGGCGCAGCATCCGGCGGCCGGCTTCATGCGCAATTGCCCGGTGATTATGTGATGCTCCACCCGACATAGAAAATACTGTCGTTGCCAGAGCCGTCAAATGGCATTGCGAACTCGCATCATGTTGAACGGCCGCGGCACGGTGGTTTTCCCTTGACGACTCTTGATTCGGTATCGACCACCTTTTTTTTGTTTTGAATATTTCTCAATCTGTTGGGTTCCGGTCCCAACATTGTTCCAAATTTGGTACGTACAGGAACAATCCTGAAATTCCCTCGTTGCCTTCCTGTCGCAGGGCTTCATGGAGAATTTCAATGATCAATCGCAAACTTCTTGCTTCAGCGGCAGTCCTGGCACTGGCTCTTGGTACTGCCCCACTTGCCCTCGCCCAAAGTAGTTCGACTGTCGGTTCCGGCGCCTCGACCACAGGGAGTGGTTCTGCGAACACCGCTATCGGGACCGGCGGTTCGAGTTCGGGCACGCCTGGTGGTTCGGGAACTTCTTCGACCTTGGGTGTCGGTGGCGCCACCGCCGGCAACGGCAGCGCCAGTGTCGCGCTGGGAACGGGCGGTTCCTCCGCCGGTACCGGGCGCGACGGAGGCAGTTCCTCCACGTTGGCTGTCGGTGGTGCCACTGCTGGCAAGGGCTCCACTAGCACCGCTCTGGGAACGGGCGGCTCGTCGGCGGGGTCAGGCCGCAACGGCGGATCGAGTTCGACTCTGGCCGCAGGCGGATCGACGGCCGGCCAGGGCTCGACAAGCAGCACGATGGGCACCGGAGCCTCTTCCACCGGAAGTGGTGCGCGGACCGCGTCCAGCATGAGCACAGGCGGCTCCACCGCGGGTCAAACGGCTCGACGTACAGGTGTACCCGCGGACGAGCGCTCCGCCTCAAACCGCGGTGCGAACCCGCCAGGCCACAGCAAGCACAACAGGCGCGATCGCGACCGCGGCCGCAACTAACAGGAAAGGGAGGCGCTTCAATTGGGAGGCGCCTCCTCTTTTCAAAGAGGCAGTGTCATGAATCGCAACATTCGAAACTCGCTTGTCTTGCTGAGCCTGATAAGCCTTCCCGCTGCAGCTGGCGCACAGAGCGTTGAGGTTACGGCAGGAAACTTGCGCGGAACAGCGAGCGCGGGTGTCACTTCGCAAGCAGGCGCAAGCTCGCAATCAGCACGCAATGAGCCATGTTCCTCACGCGGTGTAAGTGTTCGTTCCTCGAATGGATCAAGTTCCAGTGTCAGCGTCGCAAGTTCAAGTGGCGGCGAGACCGTTGTCGCAGGGTCAGGTTCCCCGGGGTCAAAGATCACGACGTACGGATGTCAGCCCCGCAAGACCGACCACAAAAACCAAGGAGTTCGCCAATGAAAAAGACATTCATCCTATTCACTGCAATCACGGTTCTTACCCTTCCCGCGTTTGGGCAGCAAAGCTCGGTGGGAGGCTCGGCGGGCACTGCTTCCGTTGGCGGGACCAGCGCCTCAACCCTTGGCGTGGGAGCCACGTCCACAGATGGCCAGCAAAGCTCGTCAGCGATGGGCATGGGTGCCTCGGCAGCCGGAGGCACGAAACAGAAAACTCGCGCGGCGGTACACGGTAACCGAAATCTCAATGGTCAAGCGATGGCAAGGGCCGGCGATGGCGGAACATTCTCGAGATCCCACACCGTATGTCATGGCAAGGCGGGGAGCGACGTGTCCTGCAAAACCAAGACGATGGCGCATGAGCCAGGCTCAAAGCCGGTAAAATCTAACTCGTCCACCCCATAGGAGCGCTACGACGCTTTTAACTGGAACTTAAAGATAGATGCGCCGTTTTTTTGTGCGGGTACGCTTAAGGAGATAGATCATGGCAATTGAAGTACATAATGACGGTGGAAGCGGGAATACCTTCCTCGGCTTCATCGTAGGAGCACTATTGCTGGCTGTAGGAGTCGTTGGTTTCTTCATGTGGGATGGCTTCAAAAGCGGTTCCGGCCCCGCGCCGGCAGCAGTCATCGAGGTGGAAAAGAAATAGGCCATCTCCCTCCCGGTATACGCCTTGGAGGCCCAGAGAAAAGTCTGGGCCTCTAACTCATTGGTGGAAGTGCCCCTGATGTTCGTTGGCTAAACTGCCCAGCCGGTCTACAAATTGCCCGGGCCTGCCGGACAGCCTTGTTCCACACACATTTTGAGGCTTTGATATCGGTCCGAATGCTCCTCAAATCTGCGGGACTCAAGGAAGCGTGCCAATGCGTGATGCCCCCGGACCGAGACATGAGCATGCAGGCGCATAGTAGTATCGTCCCCGTTGACGAACCCCAGCGAATGGAGGCGGTCCGCCGCTATAATATCCTCGACACCCCGCCAGACGGAGCGTTCGATCGAATTACGTCCTTGGCGGCACGCCGCTTTAATGTCCCAATCGCCATTATCAGCATCGTCGACACCGACCGCATTTGGTTTAAGTCTCATCATGGCTTGCCAGTGGAGCAGATAGACCGCGAACCTGGCCTCTGCGCCTCAGCAATTATGAAGGCCGAACCCTACATCCTCGAGAACGCTGCTACTGACTTACGATCTCTTGCCAATCCGCTAGTGGCCGGAGACTTCGGGCTGCGCTTCTATGTTGGCGTACCGCTGCGGACCAGCGATGGCTTCAACCTGGGTACTTTATGCGTCATCGACAGGCAGCCCCGGCCCATCGGCCAGGGCGAAATTGACGATCTTGAAGACCTGGCTTCCATCGTTATGGATCAGATGGAGCTTCGACTGTCAGCCAAGAACGCAGTGTGCAAGGCTGAGACGCTGGCGCAGGAGATTGACCACCGCGTAATGAACAGTCTCCAGTTCATTTCCGGCATGCTCGCGATGCAAAGTCGTACGCTTGGGGGTGATGCTGCAAGTCAGCTTGAGATTGCCGCCAATCGTGTTGCCACGGTGGCGCGCGTTCATCACCATTTTTCCGCCGAAATCGTCGGCGACGGGATTGCCTGCTTGCCTTTTATCGCACGCTTGTGTGACGACCTGTCAGGGATATTAGGGGCAAGTATTAAAGTTGAAGGTGATGAAGAGGAAGTTTCCGCGAAAACCATGCAGTCCGTTGGTCTCATCGTGAACGAACTGGTGACGAACGCGGCTAAGCACGGCCAAGGCGCTATTTCTGTGTCGTATGTTGTGAGTGGAGATGGCCGAGTACTCACCGTCAGTGATCAAGGTGAGGGAATTCCTCCTGAATTCGACCCCACCACGGCGAAAAGCGGACTTGGTATGAAAGTGGTCGGTCTGCTGGCGAAGCAACTCGGTGGCACATTCACCGCAAGCTTAGGACCAAACGGTCGGGGCTCAGTTTTCGTCGTGGCTTTTCCTTCCTGACCACCAAGTTGTTGATGTTTGAGGTAAGGCTGTATTGCATGACCCTAGTCGTGACCCGGGTTCCCCGGGTCGGCGCTTACAGATACGCCGTCTTGCGGTCCCGGCTCTGTTCGGGATGCGGCTCGTCGTCCTGGATGCGCCGGGGCAGGTGGCAGCGCACCAGCGTGCCGTTGGTGCTTTCAATCTCCACCCAGCCGTCATGCAGTTCCAGGAAGCGATTGACCAGCGCCAGTCCCAGGCCCGCGCCGCCGCGCTGGCCGGAATGGCTCTTGGCCGAGAAACGCTCGAACACATTCGCCTTCACATCGGGTGAGATGCCGGGGCCGTTGTCGGCCACCGCGATCTGGACATCCTCGCCGACGATCTTGGCCGACAGCAGAATCTCGCCGCCGCGCGGGGTGAATTTGAAGGCGTTGGACAGAAGATTGAACATGATCTGGCGCAGCCGCCGCCCGTCCGCCAGGAACTTGCCGGCATTGGGCGCGACATCCACGTTCAAGGTCAGGCCGACCTTGCTGGCCCATTCGCGCGCATGGGTCGCCACTTCGGTAACGATATCGTGCTGGTCGATGCGCTCCAGTTCCAGCCGCAGGGCGCCGGATTCCACCAGCGCCAGATCCAGAAGGTCGTTGATCAGGCTCTTGAGGCTGTTGCCGCCCTGCACGATGGCCTGGATGTACTCGCTCTGCTGGGCGTTGAGCGCGCCGGGCACGCCGCTGGCCAGATGCTCGGAGAAGCCCAGGATGGTGTTGAGCGGGGTGCGCAGTTCGTAGCTGACATGCTTGATGAAGTCGGACTTGAGCCGGTCGGCGGCTTCCAGACCTTCATTGCGGTCGCGCAGCGCGGTTTCGATGCGGAAGCGGTCGGTGACATCGTTGAACGTAACCAGGGTCGCGCCATCGGGCAGCGGTGAGGTGGACAGCGACAGGATGGAACGGTCGGAGCGTTCGACCTCGCCCAGATCGCGGGCCGCCGCGCCGGCGACGATCGCCTGGATCAGTTGTTCCCACAGGCCGGTATCGCCGAACTTGTCCTTCGACAGCGCCGCGATGGTGCGCACATGCGGCTCGTCCGCCAGATCGCCCGCCTCGAATTCCCAGATGCGGGCAAAAGCAGCATTGTGCAGCTTCAGCTTGCCGTCGGGGCCAAACACCGCCACGCCTTCGCTCAGCGTGTCGAGCGTCGCCGACTGCACTTTCATCAGGGTGTTGTAGTCGCTTTCCAGCGTCAGCCGCGCGGTGACGTCTTCATACAGAAACGTCAGGCCGCCAAAGGGATGGGGCTGGGTGACGACGCGGATGGTCTGGCCACCCGGCATGTGCCAGGCCTCTTCGCTGGCATGTTCGCGCGCGCCGTCCTGATACAGCGCCAGCCGGCCGCGCTTCCAGGCCTGATAATCGCGCTGCTCCGGCAGCTTGCGGGCGTCGCGCAGCCGGTCGAGAATTTCGCCCTCGCCCGGATGCTTGTCGAGGAATGTTTCCGGCAGGCCCCACAACCGCACAAAGGCCTTGTTATAGAAGCTCAGCTTCTGATCGGGGCCGAAGATCGCCACCGCGGTCTGCAACGTATCCAGGGTGGCGGCATGGGCGTCGGCATGCTGTTGCAGCCGGGCTTCCGCCGCCGTGATATCCGTCACATCCACCGCCGTGCCGATGATGCCGGCATCGCCCAGCGGGATTTCTGTGAAGGACAGCGCCCGGCGCTGGCCGTTCACCACCGAAAAGCGCTTGGCTTCCTGCAGCGCGTTCTCCGAGCGCGCGATGGCGGCCAGGTCGCGCTCGCTCTTGTCCAACGCGACCTGCTCGCGGCGCGCGGTCTCGAGATCCCTGGCGCCGGCGCCTTTCAGGAAGGCGTGATTGCCCCAGGTCAGCGCCAACCCCTTGTCGCGCAGCCAGACCGGAATCGGCAGGGCATCCAGGATGGCTTTGTATTCGCCGCTTTCCTGCGCCACCGACGGTTCTTCCAGCCACACCGCCGCCATGCCGCCCACGGCGCGGCCACGCGCCGTCAGTTTCAGGCCGTGATTGTTTTCCACGCCCAGCTGAAAAGCCGCGCCGCGCTCGGACAGCCCGTCCAGTGCGGTGGACAGCGCCAGGGCATTGGGACCCTTGAGGCAGGCCTGCAGCATGTCGTCGCCGCCGCCATAGGAGAAAGGCCCCGTCCCGTCGCGGCCCCACACCACCAGCGCCTCGCGGCCCGCGCCCAGCAGGGCGTCGCGTTCGCCGACCGCGGCCTTGGTCTTGGCGCCGACCATCCTGAGCGAGCGGCGCAGGCGCCGTGTGGTGCGCTGTTCCGCCAGGGCCCACAGGCCGGCCGCGATGGCCAGGGCAACGCCGCCACAGGCCAGGCCCGACAGGACGATAAGATTGCCGTTCTGGAAGGTGAGGGCGGCGGGGATGGCCGCCTGGGCAGGACCAGACATGAGGGCACAGGAACAGGTAGCCAGCAGGAATCCCCACCGCCTTGCCCCCGGCCGTCTGCCCTGTCCCATTCTGGGACGCATGCCGTAAGCCCCCGTTAACCCTTCGCCTGAGCGGCGAATCACTTTGGAATCAACAAGATAGCTGCGACAGCCGAGTCCGACTAGCACTTGTGGTTAATAAATTCCTAAAAACGAAATGCGCCTCACAGGCCCATATTTAGCGTCCTGTGGATAATTCCTGAGTCACATCAGGGGGTTAACAAAGTATGAATCCCCGACTCAGGCCCGCGCCAACCCCAAACGAAAAGGGCGCCCGGTGGGCGCCCTTTTCTCACAGCGATGATCCGCCGCTTAGTAGCGGTAGGTATCGGGCTTATATGGGCCCGCCTGCGGGATGGTGATGTAGTCGGACTGCTTCTTGGACAGCTCGGTCAGCTGGGCGCCGACCTTGCCCAGATGGAGGCGGGCGACCTTCTCGTCCAGCACCTTGGGAAGGACATAGACCTTCTTCTCGTATTTACCGGTGTTCTGCCACAGCTCGATCTGCGCCAGGGTCTGGTTTGTGAAGCTGGCCGACA
>JBBSKJ010000088.1:0-8277 GCA_038256475.1 Micropepsales bacterium
ACTTCCATAAAGACACAGGCCACGCCAGCGGCAACCGCGGCGCGCGCCAGATACGGCACCATGGTGCGGTCGCCGCCCGACTTGTCGCCCGCCGCGCCCGGCTGCTGTACCGAATGCGTAGCGTCGAACACCACCGGCGCGCCAAAGCCTGCCATGATCGGCAGCGCCCGCATGTCCGACACCAGCGTATTGTAACCGAAGGACACGCCGCGTTCTGTCACCAGCACATTGGCATTGCCGGCGCCGGTGATCTTGGCGATCACATTCTTCATGTCCCAGGGCGACAGGAACTGGCCCTTCTTCACATTCACGCATTTGCCGGTATGGGCCGCGGCCACCAACAGGTCGGTCTGTCGCGACAGGAAGGCCGGTATCTGCAGCACGTCCACCGCCTGCGCCACGGCGGCGCACTGGTCGCGCTCATGCACGTCGGTCAGAACGGGAAGCCCGAACTTGGAACGAATGTCGACAAAGATCGGCAGCGCGTTTTCCAGCCCAATGCCGCGCGCGGTGGCTGCGCTGGTGCGGTTGGCCTTGTCGAAACTGGTCTTGTAGATCAGGCCGACGCCCAGCTTGGCGCAGGCTTCTTTCAGCGCGCCCGCCATGTCGAAGGCATGACTGCGGCTTTCCAGCTGGCAGGGCCCGGCGATGATGGTGAGCTTGTTGGCGTTGCCGATCTGGACAGGATTGGTCTCGGGGCCCAGCGTCACGGTGCTGTTGGGGTTCATGGCCGCCCTTATAGAGGCTGCGGCAGGAACGCGAAAGGCCGCGGGATTTACGGGATGGCGGCGGCGGCGGCGATGCTCAGCGGGGTGGAGAGCGGATTCATCAGCTGCATGGCATCGGCGAACAGGGTGGTATTCACCCGCACCACATCACCCGGACGAATCAGGGTCGAGCGGTCGACCGGCATCTTCACTTCGATGTTGCTGGCTTCGCGGCGGATATAGATCGCGCTTTCCACGGCGCTGGGCGTGTAGCCGCCCGCCAGTGCGATGGCGTTCAGCGCGTTCATGTTGTTGACGTAAGGATATTCGCCCGGCTTGGCGACGGCGCCGATGATATAGAAAGGCCGATAGGTCGCGACCTGCACAGAAACACGCGGCTGCTTGAGATAGCCGCGGCTCAGCGAACTGGCGATGGCCGCTTCCAGCTGCGTCGAGTTCAGGCCCGAGGCCCGCACCTGGCCGATCAGCGGCAGGCGCACAAAGCCCGTGCCGTCGATGGTGTAATCGCCGGAAAGATCGGCTTCCTCGAACACGGTGAGCTTGAGCTTGTCGCCCGGTCCCAGAATATAGTCGGCATTCTCGGGACGGATCTGGGGCTGGTAGTTGCCGCCCTGGTAATAGTTGTACGCGGAGTCCTGCGGCAGCGTGGTGGGCGTCGGCGGCGCGCCATGGCCGGGCCTGTAGCCATAGGGCGTCGCCGCCGCGACTTGCGGCTGATAGGCGGGCTGCTGCGCCGCAGGCTGGCGATAGGCCGGTGATTGATAGACAGGTTGCGGCTGATACGCCGGTTGCTGGTAGACCGGTTGCGGCGGTTGATAGACTGGCTGCGCGGCATAGCCCGGCGCGAGTCCGGCATTGTAACCACCGGCGGCAGGAACATAACCGTCAGACACGGGTTGCGGCGCATAGCCGGTGGGCGCGGGCGGCGCGTAAGGACTGACAGGCGCGGCGCCATAACCGGGGGCCGGCTGATAGTAACCGCCACCGACCGGCGCGGCATTGTAACTGTTGTTGGCCGCCGCAGCGGGGCTATAGGCGGGGCCGCTGGGTTCGGGCACCGGCACACGGCCGTAATTGGAAACGCCACCGCCATTGGAAGGCGCTGGCAGCGGCTTGATGCCGTAGCCGTCCAGATTCTCGGCGCGCGCGGGCGTGAATGCCGCGAACAGCAGCAGGACCGCCATGAGAATGCTGGCGGTGCGCACGAGAAATAAAGAGACGGGCTGGCCCATGGGCTGATCCTATAGGCGGGCGTCTTACTTATTTCCTACGCGCTTTAAGGTTGCAGTTAAGGAACTGTTAAGGGGATTTGGCCGGGTGGAGAGATGTATCCCCTTCCCTCGCCGCTGCGGCTCGCCGGGGATGTCAGTCGGCGCTAAACCAGCCGGCTCTTGCGCACCGCCGCCGCGATGAAGCTGGTGAACAGCGGGTGCGGCTCCAGCGGGCGCGATTTCAGTTCGGGATGGAATTGCACCCCGATGAACCAGGGATGGTCCGGGATTTCCATGATCTCCGGCAGACGTCCGTCGGGCGACCAGCCCGACACTTCCATGCCGTGCTTGGAAAGATCCTTGGCGTAGTTGGTGTTCACTTCATAGCGGTGGCGATGACGCTCGCTGATCTCGGTGGCGCCATAGATTTCCGCCACCTTGGAGCCCGGCGTTAAAGTCGCGGGATAGGCGCCCAGCCGCATGGTGCCGCCCATGTCACCATCGGCGGCGCGGCTTTCCATCTGGTTGCCCTTGACCCATTCGGTCATCAGGCCGATCACCGGATGGGTGGGCTTGCCGATCTCGGTGGTGCCGGCCCCATCAAGACCCGCCAGGTCCCGCGCCGCCTCGATCACCGCCATGTGCAAGCCGTAGCAAATGCCGAAGAAGGGTACTTTGCGCTCGCGTGCGAAACGCACGGCGCCGATCTTGCCCTCGGTGCCGCGCTCGCCAAACCCGCCCGGCACCAATATGCCGTCGACGCCCTCCAGGAAGCTGGCGACGTCATCGCGCTCAAACACTTCGCTGTCGATCCAGTCC
Organism: Micropepsales bacterium; assembly: GCA_038256475.1. Taxonomy (GTDB): domain Bacteria; phylum Pseudomonadota; class Alphaproteobacteria; order Micropepsales; family Micropepsaceae; genus Rhizomicrobium. The sequence continues at coordinate 2,759 of JBBSKJ010000088.1, forward strand.
AGATGCACCTTCACATTGTTGGCCAGGCCGCCATGGGTCAGCGCCTCGGACAGCGACTTGTAGCTGTCCTTGACCTGGATGTACTTGCCGACCACGGCGATGCGCACTTCGCCCTCCGGATTTTTCACCCGGTCGACCACTTCGGCCCAGCGCGTCAGATCGGGCTCGGGCGCATTCTCGATGCCGAACACCTTGAGCAACTGCGTGTCCAGGCCGACCGCATGATAGGCCAGCGGCACCCGGTAGATGGTGTCCAGGTCCATCGCCGGAATGACGCGCTCCGCCGACAGGTTGCAGAACAGGCCGATCTTCTTGCGGTCGTCATCGGGAATGGGATGGGAGGCGCGGCACAAAAGAATGTCGGGCTGGATGCCGATGGCCCGCAGCTCTTTCACGCTGTGCTGGGTGGGCTTGGTCTTGAGTTCGCCCGCCGCCTCGATGAACGGCACCAATGTCAGATGGATGAAGGCGGTCTGGCCGCGTCCCAGATCGTTGTGCAGCTGGCGGATGGCCTCGAAGAACGGCAGGCCTTCGATGTCACCCACGGTGCCGCCGATTTCTACCAGCAAAAAGTCCAGCCCGTCGATGTCGGCCAGGACGAATTCCTTGATCATGTCGGTGACGTGCGGGATCACCTGGACGGTGCGGCCCAGATAGCCGCCCTTGCGTTCCTTCTCGATCACCTGGGAATAAATGCGGCCCGAGGTGATATTGTCGGACTTGCGCGCCGACACGCCGGTGAAGCGCTCGTAATGACCCAGATCCAGATCGGTTTCCGCCCCGTCATCGGTGACATAGACTTCACCATGCTGGAACGGGCTCATGGTGCCCGGATCAACGTTGAGATAGGGGTCCAGCTTGCGCAGACGCACCTTGTAACCGCGCGCCTGAAGCAGCGCGCCGAGAGCGGCGGACGCAAGACCTTTTCCGAGGGAAGAGACCACGCCGCCGGTGATGAAGATCAACCGGGCCATGGGAGATCACCATCATCAAACAGGTGCGGCCGCGCAAGCGCAAAACGCGAAAAATCTTCGCGCGCTAACAGCTATGCAATTATTGGGGCTTGGGAACAGACGGACCGGTGGGCAGCGGCACGGCGGGCGCTGCGGGCTTGGCCGGCGTGGTGGTGGCGGGCACCGAATCAAGGATCGAGCGGGTATCGCGGCCATGCAGCGCCAACAGATTCAGGCCGATGCAGGTCAGGAAGAACAGGGTGGCCAGAACGGCTGTCGCGCGCGTCATGGTGTCGGTCGCGCCGCGCGGGCTGAAAAGGCCGCCCATGCCGCCACCACCGCCGCCGCTGGCGCCCATGCCCAAGCCGCCGCCTTCGGACCGCTGCAGCAGCACGAAAACGATCAGCGCGATGGCAATAAACAGCTCGGCGACAAGCAAAAGGGTCTGCATGGGCACTTCCTGACTTCCCGGGGGTCTTTAGAACATCGGCCCAGAAATAGGAAGCCGGGAGCGAAAATCCAGGAAAACCCTGCCGGCGCCAGGGATTTCGCCTAGCTGGCCAGCGCCTCAGCCTGGCCGCGGGCTCTTATGATCGTGCCCGTCGCGTCGATTTCCGACAGTTGCTCGGCGGCCGATTTTTCCGGGTGGAAGACCTGATGCAGACTCAGCGCCCCATGCCCCAAAAGATGCATGGAGGCGTTGCGGTCCACGCCCAGGCTCAGGCCTTCCGCCGCCGCCAGGACGGATTCGCACCATTCCACCGCCGGCTCGAATTCACTGTCGCGGCTGCGCGCCTCGATGGATTTTGCCAGGGCCTGCAGCTTGGCGAGGTCGGCAGAGACCTGCCCGGCCACGATGGTCTGTTCCTGCATCAGGCGCCACAGGATGCAGATCTGGAAGGCATCGCGGCGCAGCTTTTCGCTGGTCAGCATTTCACGCGCCGCCTTCAGATCAGCGTCCAGCTTGCGGGCGATGGCGTCAGCGGACATCTTGTCCTTGGCCTTCATCTTCAGCGAATTGGGCGGTTCAAACACGTCAGCGTTTGCGCAGCGGTTATTGTCCTTGCGGCGATCGGGACCGACGTAATCGGTGGTGATGACGAAGCTCTTGCGGCGGTCGATATGGGTTTCGATGCGCGCACCCAGTTGCGCCGTTGAAAAGGGCCGCAGGATCAGGTCGTCGGCGCCGCTGGACACCACCTTGTTGATCAGGCCGGTGCTTTTTTCCCAGGCGGTGACGATGATGACGATGAAGGGATTGTGGCTCGCCCCGCCCTGGCGCATCTGCTGGATGGTGGCGCAAAGGTCTTCGGCGGCGCCTTGGGCTTCGCACAGTGCGATATCGGGCGGATTCTTCTGCACGGCTTCGACAAAGGCGTCGAGGCTGGAAACGGTTTCGGTACGGCGGAACCCCAGCGCATACAGGGCCGCCCGCGTCGCGGTGCGGTTCGAAGGCACCGGATCGTAAATCAGGACATCCACACTGTCATATGACAGTCTGCTCATCACCCACCGCACGCATTCTTCTTTTGTGCGGCCAGAATGCGCGAGCCCCGTTAACAAAGGGTCGAGTGACTTGGTTAAGACGGCCTGAGAGCTTCGATAATGCCGAGAAAATCCCGTGCCTTGAGGCTGGCGCCGCCTACCAAAGCGCCACCCACTTCCGGCAGGTTAAGAATTTCGCTGGCATTGTCCGGTTTCACCGAGCCGCCATAGAGGATTCGCATCCCCCGGCCTGCCTCGCCCAGCCGCCGCGCCATTGTGGTGCGGATATGGGCATGCATGGCCGCAACCTGCGCCAAGGTGGGGGTCTTGCCAGTGCCGATCGCCCAGACCGGCTCATAGGCGATCACCGTATTGGCTGCGAGCGCGCCGCCCGGCACGCTGCCGTCGAGCTGCTGCGCACAAATCTGGTTGGCATCGCCGGCATAACGCTGCGCCTCGCTCTCGCCGATGCAGATGATGGCGGTGAGACCGGCGCGCCATGCTGCTTGCGCCTTGGCCGCGACGTCGCCATCGCGTTCGCCGTGATTCTGGCGGCGCTCGGAATGGCCGACGATGACGAAAGAGGCGCCGGCGTCCTTGAGCATCTCGGCGGAGATGTCGCCGGTATGGGGCCCGGAGGGGCGGATATGACAATCCTGTCCGCCCAGCGCGAAAGCGCCCTGCGCAGTGGCGGCCGCCAGGGCGATCAGCGTGGCCGGCGGACAGACCAGCACGTCGCAAGGCGGGGGGGGCGCGGCGAGCGCTTCCCTCAGGCTGGAAAGCTCAGCAAGGCCACCGGCCAGCCCATTCATCTTCCAGTTTCCCGCCACCAGCGGACGCATGCGTGACCCCCAAGGAGAAGTGAAGGATAAGTGCTTGTAATTCCCTGACTTCGGCGGCAAAAGCGGGGCGGAACACGGCTTGCCGCCAGCCAGCCCCCTCCCTATCATCCGCCGCCTGCGGACGCCACAGAACTGGCGCCACAGAGCCAAGCAACGGAAATTGCCCAATGATTCAATGGATGCACCGTCTCTCCAAGTCCTGGATGGCCATAATCCTTATGGGTGTGCTGGGCATGAGCTTTGTGGTCTGGGGCATTGCCGACGTCTTCACCGGCGGCTCACCCAATGCCGTGATCACGGTCGGGCGGACCGAAATCAGCCAGCTCGAATTCCAGCGGGTCTATCGCAACTTCCTTCGCAATCAGGGCCAGCAGATGGGCACCGAGATCACGCCCGACATGGCGCAGACCATGGGTCTGGGCAATGTCGCCCTGCAGCAGCTTGTCAGCCGCACCGCCCTCAACAATGAGGCCGAGCGCCTGGGCCTGGTCACGCCCGACGCGGCGGTGGCGCAGACTGTGCGCGAGATGGCGCCGTTCCAGGGACCGATGGGCCAGTTCGACCGCCAGACCTTTGTGCAGGCGATCTCGGGAGCGGGCTATACCGAGAACCTGTTCATGGAGGAAATCCGCCAGGACATGACCCGCGACCAGCTCACCCAGTCGGTGGAATCCAATTTCGTCGTCCCGCCCAGCTATGCCCAGGCCCTGTTTCTCTACATCAATGAAAAGCGCGCCGCCGATTATGTGATCGTGGCGCCCGACTCGGTGGGTCCGATCGCGCCGCCCAGCGAGGCGGTGCTGGTAGCCTATGTAAAGGCCAACACCGCGCGCTTTTCGACACCCGAATACCGCTCGGTGGATTTCGCCGCGATTGCGCCCGAGGATGTGATGGACAGCGTTACCGTCAGCGAGGAGCAGATCAAACAGGACTATGACGCGCGCCGCGCCACCTATGTCGTGCCGGAGCGCCGCGACATTCAGCAGATGGAATTCAAGGACCAGGCCGAGGCCATAGCAGCGCGCGCGCGCATCAGTTCGGGCACCAGCTTCGACGCGCTGGCGACCTCGCGTGGCCTCAAGCCCGAACAGACCGGTCTGGGCACCCTGGCGCAGAGCGACCTGCCCGACGAGGCCCGCGCCAAGACGATCTTCTCCTTGCCCCTGAATGAGGTCAGCCAGCCGATCCAGACCGCCTTTGGCGGCTGGGTGCTGGCGCGAGTCACCCAGATCACGCCCGGCATCACCCGCACCCTGGATGATGTGCGGGAGGAAATCCGCAAGACCCTGACCAGCCAGCTGGTGGCCAACCAGATGGCGAATGCGGTCAATAGCTTCACCGAAGGCCGCAGCAGCGGCGACGATCTCAACACGGCGGCCAAGAAAGCCGGCATGCGGGTGGGCCGTCTTCCGGCAGTGGATTCCAGGGGCCTTGCGCCGGGCGGCGCCACCACCGAAGCGCCCGCCGATCCGGAATTCCTTGCCGCGGTGTTCGCCGCCGAAGTCGGAGAGGATAGCGACCCCTTCCCCACCAAGGCCGGCAGCTACTACGCCATCCGGGTCAATGGCGTGACGCCGCCCAAGCTCAAGACGATGGAGGTGGTGCGCCAAGAGGCCCAGACCGTCTGGATCCAGGAACAGCGGGCCAAACTGATGGACGCCAAGACGCGCGCGCTGGTCGCCCAGGCGAACAAGGAAAAGTCCCTGGCCGGCGTGGCGCGTGAATTGAAGGTCTCGGTGCAAAAGAGCCCGGCGCTGGGCCGCGACACCAATGACACCATGTTCTCGGCCCCCATCATCACCCAGCTTTTCGCCGCCGCCCCGGGTGCGGTCATATCCGGGCCGCAGGGCCTGTCAGGGAACCACATCATCGCGCGCGTTACCGGCATCGCCCATCCCACGCCCAATCCGGGCGATCCCAACTTCATGGGCGGGATGCAGCGCCTGTCGGCCTCGGTGGCGGGTGATCTCTCGATCTCGCTGGCCAACGCCGCCCGCGCGCGCCAGGGCGTGAAGGTCAATCAACGGCTGATCGACCAGGCAACGGGCCAGGGCCCGTGATCGAACCGGCCTTCGAGGCTTTCGCGACCGAGTACGACAAGGGCCGCGCCCAGCTCCTTTTTACCCGCCTGGTCGCCGACATGGAGACGCCGGTTTCGGCGTTTCTCAAGCTTGCCAATGAAATTGATGGGAGCGGTCGGGACAATGCCTTCCTGCTGGAAAGCGTGCAGGGCGGCGAG
>JBBSKJ010000089.1:0-8156 GCA_038256475.1 Micropepsales bacterium
TCCACCGCCGCCCATTGCGAGATCGAGGTGGCGTTGGTGGCGGACTGTGATTGCAGCTTGGCCATCGCCTTGATCAGGTCTTCGGGACCGGCGCAATAACCGATGCGCCAGCCGGTCATGGCATAGGCTTTCGACACGCCGTTCATGGTCAGGGTGCGGTCGTAAAGGCCGGGCTCGACTTCAAGAATGGTGGTGAATTTGAAACCGCCATAGACCAGATGCTCATACATGTCGTCGGTCAGCACCCAGACCTGGGGATGCTTCATCAGCACATCGGTCAGGCCCTTGAGCTGCTCGCGGGTGTAGCAGGCGCCGGTGGGGTTGGACGGCTGGTTGAAGATCAGCCACTTGGTCCTGGGCGTGATGGCTTTTTCCAGCGCCTCGGGGGTCAGGCGGAAGCCGTCTTCCAGGCTGCATTCCACGATGACCGGCTTGCCTCCGCCCAAGAGCACGATGTCGGGATAGGAAACCCAGTAAGGCGCGGGCACGATCACTTCGTCGCCCGGATTGACCGTCGCCATCAGCGCGTTGAACAGGATGGTCTTGCCGCCCGGCGAGACAAAGGTCTGCGACGGCTTGTAGTCGATATTGTTCTCGCGCTTGAACTTGGCGGCGATGGCGGCGCGCAGTTCGGGAATGCCCTCGACGGCGGTGTATTTGGTCTGGCCGTCGTTGATCGCCTTGATTGCGGCGTCCTTGATGTTCTGCGGCGTGTCGAAATCCGGCTCGCCCGCGGCCAGGCCGATCACGTCGCCGCCCGCCGCCTTCATCTCGCGCGCCTTGGTGGTAATCGCGATGGTGGGCGAGGGCTTGATGCGGCCAAGGGACTCGGCAAGAAAACCTTTGGGCAGGGGCATGGGAAACGCCTTCAAAATGCCGGCGGTGGATAACAATGCCCGCCCCTTCCGGCAAGAACACCTGCGGAAATCCGGCGATTTTCCTGTGAACCCCCTGCCCGGCTGCCGCCAAAAGCGCCGAAATCGCGGCCTGCGGGCATGCTAGAATTGCGCGGGAGACATAACGAGTCGCACCAAATGCGCGCCGCATACCTGTTCCTGGCCATGACACTGCTGGCGGTCACCGGCTGTTCCAAGCCCACTCCGCCGGTGGGCAAATGGGAAGGCGGCGCCCAACGCGGCGGCGTGCTGGTGGTGGCGCGGGTTGAGATTCTGCCCAACGGTTTGGTGCGGGTGATGGCGCCCGACATCACCAATGCCGCGCCGGAACAGTTTGCCACCTACCGCGAGCGTCTGGCGGCCGATCTGGTCAATGGCTGGGCGGACGTGGCGCCGCGCGAATTCGATTTCGACGGCGAGACCTTCCGCAAGCCCGACGGGATCGCACCGCAGATGGTGTGGGACAAGAAATCCAACCAGATCACCTTGCAGCTCTACATCGGCGCGAACAAGGCACTGCCGGTGCCGCTGCGCCCGGTGGCCGAATTTCATGACAGTCCGTGGGCATCGGGCTAACGCACGGCCCAATCACCGCGTTGACAAACTGTCCGTAAAACCCGAGCCTCCCCCAAAAGCGGGCACAAATTCCGCATGGTTATAATGGCTGCTCGCTTTCGCGAACGCAGCATGGGTTGGAAAAGGGTGTATTGATGTCGAAAATCTCCAAATTGCTGGTTGCGGCTTCCTTTGCCTCGCTGCTGTGCGCGGGCGCGGGCCTTGCCCAGACCTCGGTCCCCTGGTCCACCCAAGACAGCAACATCGCCGACATCAGGGCGAACCCGGCGGCGCTGGCCATCTTCCAGAAGCATTTCCCCGACGTGGCCGCCGATGCGCGCCTCGGCTCGGTCGGCGAACGCACCCTGGAGGAAATCCGGGAGATGGCGCCGGCCCGCCTCACCCGCCCCGCACTGAACGCGATGAACGCCGACCTCCAGGCGCTGCCGCCGCGCATGATCGCCGCCGCGCCGCAGCCGCCTGCCGTCAATGAATGGCTGACCTGGGGCTATGACCCGGAGCGTTCGGGCTGGAACCGCGCCGAAACCACGCTGACCAAGTCGAACGTCAAGGGCCTGCGCCAGGTGTGGAGCACGCAGCTTTCGGTGCCCACCAACTTGGACGTGCTGTCGACCGTCACCGCGCCGGTGATCGCCGCCGGTGTCGCCATGCCGGGCGGCAACAAGGATGTGATGGTCATCCTGGGCGCCAACGACACGCTGTATGCGATCGACGCCACCAGCGGTGCGCAGCTGTGGCAGAAGCACTATCCCAATCCGCACAAGCCGACCAAGGCAGCGGACTGGCTGTGCCCCAACACCCCCAACGCCACGCCGACCATCGACAAGGCGCGCGGGCTGATCTTCTTCATGGCCAGCGACGGCCTGCTGCGCGGCATTTCCTTCGCCGACGGCGCGGAAAAGATGAAGCCGGTGGAATTCATCGCGCCCTTCGGCCGGGCCTGGAGCCTCAACCTGATCGACGGCATCGTCTATTCCACCAGCGGCCGGGCCTGCGGCGAAGTGGTGGACAAGACCTCGCCCATGTATGACGCCGCGCGTTCCGGCCTGCGCCGGATGCCCGCCGGTCCGATGCTGGATGCCTCGGCGGTTCAGGCCGCCGACACCCGCGACCTGTCCAACCCGCGCGTGACGCGCTTCTACACCTCGGGCGCGCGTCCCGCCGCCCCCTGGGGCCGCGGCGGCCTGGCGCGCGGTCCGGGCAACAGCGTCTATCTGGAAACCAGCAACGGCCGCTATGACCCGGCGGGCGGCGATTTCAGCGAAAGCATCCTGCGCCTCGCGCCGCAGGCGACGCGGTTGATGGACAGCTTCACCCCCACCAACTATGCCCACAACCTGGCCAAGGACCTGTCGGGTTCGGCCTCGCCGGTGGTGTTCAACTTTGCCGGCAAGACGCTGGTGGCGGCGTCGCAGAAGGAAAGCGTGCTGCGCATCCTGGATGCCGAACGGCTGGGCGGCGACAACCACATGACGCCGCTCTGGGCCTCGCCGCGCCTGGGCAATGACGCGGAAACCGGCACCGATCCGGGCCGCGGCGTGTGGGGCGCGATCACGACCTATGAAAACCCGCAAGGACGCCGCTTCCTCTACCTGCCGATGCTGGGCGAACCCTCGACCCAGTCGCCGGTCTTCCCGATGACCAACGGCCCGCGCCCCAACGGCGCCGTGCTGGCGTTCGAGATGAAGAACGACAATGGCAAGATCAGCGCCGCGCCGCTCTGGACCTCGGATGACATGGTGATGCCCGATCCGCCGGTGGTGGCGAACGGCGTGGTCTATGCGCTGGCGAGCGGCGGCCAGGCGATGCAGAACTTCGCCAAGCCCGGCGATCCGCGCATGCCCCGTAACATCAGCGCAAAGCTGCGCTCCACCCCGGTGTCACACATGCAGCTGTTCGCCTATGACGCCGAAACCGGCAAGCGGCTGTGGACCAGCGGCAAGACGCTGACCAACTGGGTGCATTTCAGCGAGCCGGTGGTGGCGCTGGGCAAGGTGTATGTCGTCACCCACGACGCCCGGGTTGTGGCGTTCGGCCTGAAATAAGCTCACCAAAGCGCGGACAGCCCCGGCGAAAACACGCCGGGCTGTCCCGTTTTGGGCAGATGAATTTTCGTCACGTAAATTTGTTTCGCCGGTCCTGAACGGACGGGCCTTTGACGACATTCCGTTACAATTTTGAAAGCTTCCCCGCTTTGCGTCTGGCCGGGGCGGGAGGAAGCTATTGGCGGCTCGTGTCCGTCCGGCGCTCCACCTTAAGGATACAGGCCATTCTACCGACGGCCGGACCGGCTTTTGTGCCCCCCACGGAAGCCCATGGTCCGGCCGTCAATTTTCCCAACATGACGGTGCTTTAAGGCCGCAGGCCCTTGTTTGAGGCCCGCCGCCAGCCTATTTGCGGGGGAAGGCCAGAGCGGGTATCAGGGCCTTAACATCCATTCGGTATTATCCGCGGCGGGGCCGCATTATTTTTGGCAAAGAGAATTCGATGAAGTCCTTGTTTCCTGCCGCCCTTTTGCGGGGCGTGAGCGTGACCACGCTGGTCATCGTCCTGGCTGCCTGCACCGCCAATCCCACCCCGCTGGATCGCCCCGGCGACGTGCCCGAGGCGTTTACCGCCCCGATGGACAGGACCGCCCCGGTCTGGCCGCAAGCCAACTGGTGGGCAGGTTACGGCACCGACGAACTGGCGCCGCTGCAGGAAACCGCGCAGCGCGAAAATCTCGACATCGCCATGGCGGGCGCCCGCGTGCTGCAGGCCGAGGCCAATGACGGCGTCGCCCTGTCGGCGCTGTTTCCCACCATCGGCGCCGAGATCGGCGGCAACCGCACCGGCAGCCGCATCACCGGCCTTACCGGCAATCGCTTCAATGCCGGCCTGACCGCCAGCTATCAGCAGAGCTTCTTCGGCGGCGAGTTTCACGACCTGCGCGCGGCGCGCGAAAACCTGCGTGCCCAGCGCTACGCCGCCGCGGTGACGGGCATCTCGGTCTCCGCCTCGGTGGCCGACCAGTATTTCACCATCCTGTCGCTGCGCGAGCGCATCGCCATCAACAAGGAAAACGTCGCCGCGGCGCGGCGCATCCTGACCATCACCGAAGCCAAGGTGTCGAGCGGCGTTTCGTCCAACCTCGACCTGGCCGAACAGCAGGCCATTGTGGCGCAGCAGCAATCGCGCTTGCCGCAGCTGGTCGCACAGGAACGCGAGGCCCGCTATGCCCTTGCGATCCTGCTCGGCCGTGCGCCGGAAAATTACGACATCAAGGCGCAGAATCTGGACGGCATCAGCGGACCGGCGGTGCAGCCGGGCCTGCCCTCCGAACTGCTGCTGCGCAATCCGTCAGTGGCGCAGGCGGAAGCCTCGCTCTATGCCGCCCATGCCAATGTGGACGCGGCCCGCGCCGCCTTCTTCCCGTCGCTCGGGCTCACCGGCGGCGCCGGTTATGGCCCGGTGGCGGCACTGTCCAACCTGTTCAATCCCTCCACCTTCGTCTGGAGCATCGGCGCCAGCGTGCTGCAGACCATCTTCGATGGCGGCCGCATCAATGCGCAGAAGGATTTCGCCAAGGCACAGCAGCAGGAGCTGATCGCCAATTACCGCAAGGTGGTGTTCACCGCTTTCCAGGACGTGGAAAACGCGCTGGGCCAGACTCAGGCCACCGGCGACCAGCTTGGCTTTATCGAAATCCAGACCCGCGCCAGCGCAGAAGCCTTCCGCATCTCCGAACTTCAGTATCGCGAAGGCACCATCGACATTCTGTCGCTGCTGAACGCCCAGCAGCAGCTGTTCACAGCCCAGGACTCGCTGGTGCAGGTCAAGCTGGGTCGGCTGCGTGCCAGCCTGTCGCTCTACAATGCGCTGGGCGGCGGCTGGGACCAGAAGACGGCCGATGGCACCTACAAGAACCAGCTCGACTGGTGGCCTCTCTAATCTAGCCCCCTCCGGACCTGAGAAGCGGATAAAAAAAGGGCGCCCCGGTGGCGCCTTTTTTCTAGCGATAGTTGTGTTCGCTTCTCATGCTTCGACAAGCTCAGCATGAGGAATTCGGGCTATTTCCTCACCCTGAGCTTGTCGAAGGGTGAGCAGCAATCGCTGCTCTATCGGAGATTCCCCGCCGTGGCTTTGGGCAAGTAAGGCGCTTCGAGATAGCTGATCTCGTCTTCTGTCAATTTGATTTCGGTCGCCGCGATGGCGTCTTCCAGATGCTGCATCTTGGAGGCGCCGACGATGGGCGCGGTGACACCCTTGTGCATCAGCCATGCGGTGGCGATCTGGGCGTTGCAGCGGCCGTGTTTCTTGCCGGTCTCTTCCACCCGCTTCAGGGTTTCGACATCGGCATCGGAAAACTGCATGTCCAGGATATTGTCACTCTGGGCGCGGGTGCTGCTTTTTTCCAGCGCGTTGGCCGCCTTGCGGCCCAGGAAGCCACGGCAGAGCGGGCTCCAGGGAATCACGCCGATCCCGGCATCGCGGCACAAGGGCAGCATGTCGCGCTCTTCCTCGCGGTACACCAGATTGTAGAAATTCTGCATCGAGACGAACTTCGTCAGGCCCATTTTGTCGGCGGTGGCGAGGTATTTTCCGAACTGCCAGGCATGCATCGAGGAGGCGCCGATATAGCGCGCCTTACCCGCTTTCACGACATCGTGCAGCGCCTCAATGGTTTCCTCGATCGGCGTTTCCTTGTCGAAGCGGTGGATCTGGTAGAGATCGACATAGTCCATCCCCAGCCGCTTCAGGGAATCGTCGATGGCGTGCGCGATATGCTTGCGCGACAGGCCGCCGTGGCGGCCGTCGACCGGGAAATAGACCTTGGTCGCCAGCACATAGGCTTCGCGCTTGCCCCCAAAATCCTTCAGCGCCCGGCCCACCACTTCTTCCGAAGCGCCCTGCGAATAGATGTCGGCGGTGTCGAAGAAATTGATCCCCGCTTCCAGCGCGCGCTTGATAAAGGGACGGCTGGCCTCTTCCTCCAGCACCCAGTCGCGCCATTTGGGCGAGCCATAGGTCATGGTGCCCAGGCAAATGGGGGAGACTTTCAGGCCGGTCTGCCCGAGGCGCTTCATGTCCATCACGGTTGCTTTCAAAACTCCGGATGGTTTTAGAAGCCGAACAGGGGACCCGCAATCTTCTGGATCAGGTTTTCAAACTTCAGCGGCGCGGTGGTGACGGCCAGATTGATGCAGTCCTCGCCCGGATCGGCGATGGGGCTGTGACGCAGGTTGCTGTCGGCAACTTGCAGATCGCCGGGACCGTAACGTCCGGTGACGTCGCAAAAGCCGCCCGCCAGCACCAGCGTATATTCCATGCCGCGATGGCTGTGGGCGCCGACTTCGGTGCCGGGCGCGCCGCGCAGCAGCTTGGCGCTGATGCCGGCGCGCCGGAACAGCGGCTTGTAGGCCAGGCTGGGACCCATCCGCCGCCAGCGCACACCCGAAAGGTCGCCGCCGAGATAGGCGCGCAGCGGCTGCGGCGTGCCGTCCCGCGATGGTGCGGGGGCCGGCACGGCCGGCACGGGCTCGTCCAGCCGCGCCAGCGTGGCGTCCAGCGCCTGGCGGGAAAGCGGCGCCGCCGGCAAGGTTTCCAACAGCCCGCCGCCGATCTTTTCCATCAGGGTGACCGTTTCACGGCACTGGGTGCAGAAGGCCGTGTGGGTGGCGATGATCAGGCCGGTGGCCTCATCGGTTGTGCCACTGGCATAGGCCAGCAGCAGGCTTTCGTCGGGATGATGCTGGATGCTCATGGCGTGTTCCCCAGCGCTGATTTGAGCCGCGCCATCGCCAGGCGCAGCCGTGACTTGACGGTGCCCAAGGGAATGCCCAGCTCGTCGGCGATCTGGCTGTGCGGCTTGTCGGCGAAGAAGGACTGTTCGATCACCGCGGCCTGGTCGGGCGGCAGGTCTTTCAGCGCCTCGCGCAGCCGAACTTCATCACTCGCCAGTGTGATCGCGTCATCGGCATCGGGCCCGGCCTCGGGCGCGAAATCCTGGGGATCGAGTTCAGGGCGTTTCTCGCGGCGGATGGCATCGATGCGCAGGTTGCGGGCGATAGTGAACAGCCAGGTCGCCGCCGACGCCTTGGCCGGATCGAACAGATGCGCCTTGCGCCACAGGCTGAGCATGGCTTCCTGCGCCAGGTCTTCGGCCTGCGCCGCCGGCGCGCCCAGCCGCATCAGATAGGACTTGATGCGGGGGGCGAAATGGTCGAACAGCGCGGCAAAGGCGGCCCGGTCCCGCGTTTGCGCCACACGGCGCAGCAGGGCATCCAGCGCCAAGGCCTCGGCGGGACGGGTCATGGCCGGGCGAACGGATACGGCCCGGCGCAATACCGGGCGAAAGCGAAGGAATTCGCAGCTCTGAACATGCGCCAACATAGCGGATTCTACGGCGGAACAAGGGGTTCGGATCAGGTTGATCCGCCGGGCCTCCCGGTTCGTAATACTTCGATGGCCAAATCTGCGCTTTATGAAGGCTGGGTGATGCACCGGCGCATTCGCCCCCGGCATCATCGTTTCAAATACCGCGTCTTCGCCATGCTGCTGGACCTGGATGAGTTGCCGCTACTGGACCAGCGACTGTCGCTGTTTTCCTGGAACCGGCGCGGATTGTTCAGCTTCCATGACCGCGATCATGGTGATGCGCGCGGCTTGAAAGCATGGCTGGACGGCGAACTGGCGCGTGCGGGA
>JBBSKJ010000090.1:0-8116 GCA_038256475.1 Micropepsales bacterium
CAGCGCGATGGCGGTGGCCACGCCCGCGATGTTGCCGGTGCCGATGGTGGCGGCCAGGGCCGTCATCAAGGATTGGAACGGCGTGATCTCGCCCTTGTCATCCGCGCCGGTGCGGCGACCTTGAAACATCAGGCGGAAGGCGGAAGGCAGCCGGCGCAGCGGCATAAAAACCAGCCCGGCCATGAGATAGAGGCCGGTGCCCAGGATCAGGATCAGCATTGCCGGTCCCCAGACAATGCCGTTGACCAGATTCACGGCGGCCTCGATCTGGGCCACCACGCCTGTTTCGCTTTGCATTCCGACCCCCGCCGATTCCGCAGGAACCTTAGCGCCCCTCCCCTTTTGCGCATAGCTCTGACAGACTTGATTGCCGAATCCGGCCAGAGGACGATGGGGAAGTCATGTCGGTTACCGAAGAGAATAAAGTCGTCCCGCAATATGAACTGAAGCGGGCGCTGGGACCGGTCCAGCTGATCGGCCTGGGCATCGGCATCATCATCGGCGCGGGCATCTTCGTTTCCACCGGCACCACCGCGGCCAATTTCGCCGGGCCGGGCGTCACTATCTCCTACCTGATCGCCGGCTTCGGCTGCGCCCTGGCGGGCCTGTGCTATGCCGAGTTTGCGTCGATGATTCCGGTGGCGGGCAGCGCCTACAGCTACACCTTCGCCACCTTCGGAAAATTCCTCGCCTGGCTGATCGGCTGGGACCTGATCCTGGAATATCTCGCCGCCGCCTCCGCCGTGGCGGTGGGCTGGTCGGGCTATTTCAACGGCATGATGGCGGACATGGGCATCCATTTGCCCGCGCATCTTTCCACATCGCCTATCGTCTGGAACGCGGACCAGACCTTTGCGCTCAGCGGGGCGGTGATCAATCTGCCAGCCGCCATACTGATCCTGCTGCTCACCGCCTTGCTGGTGATCGGCATCCGCGCCAGCGTCACCTTCAATGGCATCATGGTGCTGCTCAAGCTGGCGGTGGTCTTCCTGGTGATCGGCTTCGGCCTGCAATATGTCACGATGGACAATCTCACGCCCTTCATCCCAGAAAACACCGGCACCTTCGGCGAGTTCGGCTGGAGCGGTATTGCGCGGGCCTCGGGCGTGGTGTTCTTCGCTTATATCGGGTTCGACGCCGTATCGGCCGCGGCGCAGGAGGCCAAAAATCCCCAGCGCAACATGCCCATTGGCATCCTGGGCTCGCTGGCGCTCTGCACCGTATTATATGTGCTGATGTGCATCGTGATGACGGGTGTGACCCCCTATTCCACGCTTGGCGTTTCCAAGCCGGTGACGGTGGCGGTGCAGGCGATGGGACCATCGCTGGCCTGGCTGGTGCCGCTGGTGAATTTCGGCGCCACGCTGGGCCTTGGCACCGTGGTGCTGGGTCTTCTGTTGGGGCAGTCGCGCATCTTCTACGCCATGGCGCGCGACGGCATGCTGCCGCAGTTTTTCTGCAAGGTGCATCCGACCTTCCGCACACCTTATCTCTCCACCATCCTGATCGGCCTCCTCGCCGCCCTGCTCTCGGCCTTCCTGCCCGAGAACCTGCTGATCGAGCTGGTCGCGATCGGCACACTGGCGGCGTTCGTACTGGTCTGCCTCAGTGTCATCATCCTGCGCAAAACCCATCCCAACGTGCCGCGCCCCTTCCGCACCCCGCTGGTGCCCATCGTGCCGATTGGCGGCATGCTGGTCTGTTTTGGCATGATGGCGGGCCTACCGCTCGATACTTGGATCCGGTTCATCGGCTGGGGACTGCTGGGACTGATCGTTTACTACCTCTATGCCCGCAAACATGCGCGCACGCCCTCTTATGCCTTGAAGCGCGACTGAGCCGCCCGTAAAACCGCAGCATGGCCTACCGCTCCCTGCGCGACTTCATCGCCCGTCTTGAGAAAGACGGCGATCTGGTGCGTGTGCGCGAGCCGGTCTCGACCGTGCTGGAGATGACCGAGATCCAGACCCGGCTGATCGCGCAAGGTGGACCGGCCGTGATTTTCGAAAAGCCCATCAAGGCGGATGGCACAGCCAGTGACATGCCGATGCTGGTCAACCTGTTCGGCACCGTGAAGCGCGTCGCCATGGGTGTGACCATGGGCGGGAAGGACCGCGCCACAGGCTCGGACTTGCGCGAGGTTGGCGAATTGCTGGCGCAGTTGCGCCAGCCTCAACCGCCACGCTCCTTTGGCGAAGCCGCCGAGCTTCTGCCGCTGGTAAAGACCGTGCTGGCGATGAAGCCCAAGACGGTCAGCCGTCCTGCCTGCCAGGAAATCGTGCTGAAAGGCGATGACATCGATCTGTCGCGGCTGCCGGTGCAGACCTGCTGGCCGGGCGAGCCGGCACCGCTGATCACCTGGCCGCTGGTGGTCACCAAGGGGCCCACCGATGCGCGGGAGGACAATTACAATCTGGGCATCTATCGCATGCAGGTTCTCAGCAGGAACCAGACCATCATGCGCTGGCTCAAGCATCGCGGCGGCGCGCAGCACCATCACCGCTGGGGCAAAGAGAAGACCGCGCCGCTGCCCGCGGCCTGCGTGATCGGCGCCGATCCCGGCATCATTCTGGCGGCGGTAACGCCGGTGCCGGAAACCCTGTCGGAATACCAGTTTGCGGGATTGCTGCGCGGCCAGCGGGTGGAGCTGGCCGATTGCGTGTCGCAGCCGCTGAAAGTACCGGCCGATGCTGAAATCGTGATCGAGGGTGAAGTGTCGCTGCAGGACTATCGCGACGAAGGCCCCTATGGCGATCACACCGGCTATTACAATTCGGTGGAGCAGTTTCCGGTCTTCACCGTCACCGCCATCACCATGCGGCGCGATCCCATCTATCTTTCCACCTACACCGCGCGCCCCCCCGATGAACCTTCCATCCTGGGCGAGGCGCTGAACGAAGTCTTCATCCCGCTGATCAAGCAGCAATTCCCCGAGATCGTGGATTTCTGGCTGCCGCCGGAAGGATGCAGCTATCGCATCGCGGTGGTGAGCATGAAGAAGGCTTATCCGGGCCACGCCAAGCGGGTGATGATGGCGGTATGGTCGTACCTGCGCCAGTTCATGTACACCAAATGGGTGATCGTGGTGGATGACGACATCAATGCGCGCGACTGGAAGGATGTGATGTGGGCGGTATCCACCCGCATGGACCCGGCGCGCGACGTCACCATCATCGAGCACACGCCGATCGACTATCTGGATTTCGCTTCGCCGCAAAGCGGGCTGGGTTCCAAGATCGGGCTGGACGCCACCAACAAGCTGCCACCCGAAACGTCCCGCGAATGGGGCAAGAAGATCGCGATGGACCCCGATGTGATCCGCCGCGTCACCGAGAAATGGTCCGTGCTGGGCCTTCCGGGCAGCGGAAAGCCGATATGGAAGTGAGACACCCCCTTTTGGCTCTGCTGCTGGTCGCCTGCGGCGGCGCCCAGGCGCAGGAATGCCCCGCGCCGCAATTGCTCGCCACCGTGAAAATGGGCCATGCCGAACAGGGGAGCGAAATCCGCACCGTGCCGGTCAGCATCAATGGGGTTGAAAAACTGATGGTGCTGGATACCGGCGGCGCCCTCACCCAGGTGTCCCGCAAGGCCATCGCCGAACTGGGCCTGCCGATGAAGCGCGGCGGCGCCAAGGCGTTCGATATCAACGGCCGCGTCTCCACCCATTTCACCCTGATCGACAAGTTCGGCTTCGGGCATCTGAACCGCGACAAGGCCGCCTTCCTGGTCTGGCCGGAGCCACGCCGGCCCTGGGCCGGACAGATTTCGCAGGATCTGTTGCAGCCTTACGATGTAGACGTGAACTTCGCCGCCAATGAACTGAAAATGTATGCCAAGGACCGCTGCCCGGGACCGCCCGCCTGGGGCAAGGTCAAGATCACCCGGATCGAGATGCGCAACAAGAACTGGCATCTGCATATTCCGGTGACGCTGGACGGCAAGACCTACGACGCCATCTTTGACACTGGTTCCCGCAACACCATCATGCCCCTGCCCACCGCCAAGCGGGATTTCGGCCTGAGCCAGGATTCACCGGGTATGGAACTTTATCCGGCCATCAATGGCGAGCCGTCGCTCGATGGCCACCACCGCACTTTCTCGCAACTGTCCTTTGGCGACATCACCATCGAGCGCCCGTCCATTCTGATCGTGCCCGATGTGATGAACCGTAAGGCGGAACGCAGCCGGATGGCGCGCAATCGCACCAGGCGCCACAATGCCGATCTGGTGCTGCCCGAACTGTCGCTGGGGATGAATGTGCTCAAGGATTTTCGTCTTTACATCGCCTTCAGCGAACAGGCGCTGTATGTCGCACCGATACAAGGGAAACCTTGACCGGCGCGCCAAGGTACGGCATCGACAGGCCATGACAATCTCCGCAAAGCGCGATCCCCAAGCCATCCTCGCCACTCTTCTGGACGCCGCCAAAAAGGCCGGCGCTGACGCGGCTGACGCGCTGCATGTCGAAGGCGTATCGTCCAGCGTGTCCTACCGGCTGGGCAAGCTGGAGGATGTCGAGCGCGCCGAAAGTTACGATCTGGGCTTGCGGGTTTTTGTCGGCCAGAAGGTCGCCTTTGTTTCCTCCACCGATTTCGCCGCCGACGCGCTGGCCGCGCTGCCGGCGCGCGCCGTCGCCATGGCGCGGCTGGCGCCGGAGGACAAGTTCGCCGGTCTCGCGCCCAAAGACCGGCTCGCCAAAACCATCCCGCAACTGGACCTGGAAGACAGAGCCGAACCCAGCGCCGAGCTTTTGATCGAGCGGGCGCGCGGCGCCGAAGCGGCCGCTCTGGCGGTGACGGGCGTGACCAATTCCGAAGGCGGCGGCGCGTCCTTCTCCCGCAATGCCGTGACCCTGGCCACCAGCACCGGATTTTTCGGACGCTATGCCGGGACTAGTCACGGCATCGGCGTGGCGGTTCTGGCCGGTGAAGGCACCGGCATGGAGCGTGACTATGACCATGACAGCGCCCGCCATGCCGGCGACCTGCGCGGCGCCCAGGACATCGGACGCAGCGCGGGTGAGAAAGCCGTCAAGCGACTGAACCCGCGCAGCATGAAATCCCAGAGCGTGCCGGTGGTGTTCCATTCCGAAGAGGCGGCGGGTCTGGCCGGCCATTTCGCCGGCGCGATCTCGGGCGCGGCCATTGCGCGCGGCGTCTCGTTCTTGAAGGACAAGATGGGGCAGGGTATTTTCGCCCCCGGCATCCATATCATCGACGATCCGCATCGGGTGCGCGGTCTGCGCTCCAAGCCGTTCGACGGCGAAGGCGTCGCCAACCAGCGTCGCGCCCTGATCGAGAATGGCGTCTTGACCACCTGGCTGCTGGATTGCGCCAGCGCCCGGCAGCTCGGACTGGAAACCACCGGCCATGCCGCGCGCGGCACCGGCGGACCGCCCACCCCCTCGTCCACCAATCTCAATCTGGAAGCCGGAAAGCTGTCGGTGAAGGAACTGATCGCCGACATCAAGCAGGGATTTTATGTCACCGAACTGATGGGCATGGGCGTCAATGGCGTGACCGGCGATTACAGCCGCGGCGCCGCGGGCTTCTGGATCGAGAATGGCGAAATCGCGTTTCCGGTTTCGGAAGTCACCATCGCCGGAAATCTCAAGGACATGTTCGCCCGTCTTGTGCCCGCCAGCGACCTGGAATTCCGCCACGGGACCAATGCACCGACCGTGCGCATTGAAGGAATGACGCTTGCCGGAGCGTGACGATCTCAGAATTTTGGAAGACGCCGTGCGCGCGGGCGGAGACATTGCGCGAAAATTCTACGGCGGCGATTCCAAGCGCTGGAGCAAGGATGGCGGCAGCCCCGTCACCGAAGCCGATCTGGCGGTGAACAAGTATCTTTGCGAAACCTTGATGGCCGCGCGGCCCGATTACGGCTGGTTGTCCGAGGAAAGCGCCGACGATCCCGAGCGGCTGTCGCGCAGCCACGTCTTTGTGGTGGATCCAATCGACGGCACCGTCGCCTTCCTGAAGAACCGGCCGCACTTCACCATCTGCGCCGCTATTGTGGTGGACGGACGCCCCGTCTGCGGCGCGATCTACAATCCCATCAGCGACGAACTGTATGCGGCCCGGGCCGGCGGCGGGGCGCGGCGCAACGGACAACCCATCCATGTCAGCGCGCGCGAGGCGCTCCCCGAATGCGCCATGCTGGGGGATCGCACCCAGTTGACCTGTGCGCCCTGGCCCGCGATGCATGTGCAAAACCGCAATTCGGTGGCGTATCGCTTGATGCTGGTGGCCGATGGCAGCGCCGATGCCAGCGCCAGCCTCACCGCCAAACGCGACTGGGACCTGGCCGCCGCCGACATCATCCTGGCTGAGGCGGGCGGCCTTCTGACCGACGCGCGCGGACAGAAGCTGATCTACAATCGCGCGAGCACCATCCAGTCCAGCCTGGTGGCGGCAAACCCGCGCCTGCACGCGGAAATTATCGCGCTGCTGCGACAATAAGGAAGCTGAGGCCATAGGCCCGTTGGGCTTCAATGGTGCGGCGCAACAGACGGAGTCGGCATGTCGACCAAGGAACCCCAACAGCTTCTGCATTTCGTGTTCGGGGGCGAGCTGAAATCCACCGATACGGTCGAATTCAAGGATCTTTCCAAACTGGACTTTGTCGGCATGTATCCGAATTTCACGGAAGCCCGCAAAGCCTGGCTCGCCAAGGCCCAGGCCACGGTGGATAATGCCCAGATGCGCTATTTCGTGGTCCATATGCACCGGCTGATGGAGCCGGGCGCGGATGATCAGCACTAAGCTTTTGGCTTGGCAGGGCTTTTTGCCTCCCTAGGGCCGCCATGCTACATCGGCGCGACCATGAGTTCCGCGCCACTCCCCAGCGCGGCCCAGTCGGGCCCCACCAACCTGCAAGCCGGCGCGATCATCCGCCGGATGCTGCGCGACTATGTGCGCGGCCATTGGGGCATCCTGGCGCTGGCGATCGCCTGCATGCTGGTGACCTCGGCACTGGGCGGGCTTGTGCCGCAGTTGGTGAACTGGGAGGTCAAGCTGATCTTCATGCGCCAAGAGGCCGACCTGCTGCTGCCATTGGCGCTGGCGGTGGCCGGTGTGGTGGCCTTGCGCGCCGTCACCTTGTTTGCGGGACGCATGCTGGTGGATTCGCTGGGGGAAAGGGCCGTCGCCTCCGCCCAGCGCGACATGTTCGGTCGGCTGATCCGCCGCGATCTCGCCGATCTCAATTCCGTGCATTCCGGCCAGTTCGTTTCCAACTTTCTTTATGACGCGACCTTGATGCGCGATGCAATCACCCAGGGCGTGGAGGCCGTCTTCCTGGAAAGCGTCCAGCTTACGGTGTTCCTCGCCTATGTGATGATCACCGACTGGAAGCTTGGCTTGCTGGCGCTCATCGGCCTGCCGCTGGTGGCCTGGACCATGGAGCGGCTGGGCGCCTCCATGCGCCGCGCCGCCACCCGCGGCATGCACGAAACCGGCGATCTGTCGGTCGTGTTGTCCGAGGCGATGGACGGACGCCGTATCATCAAGGCCTACGGCCTGGAAACCCACAGCGTGGCGCGCGTCGATGCTCGGCTGAAGTCGCGCCTCAACACCTTGCTCAAGGCCGCCCGCTTGCGGGCCGCCGCCGCGCCGCTGACCGATATTTTCCTCGGCATGGTGATCGCGCTGGTTCTGTTCGCCGCCGGCTGGCAAAGCCTGAACGGCCAGATCACGCTCAATGCCTTTTCGGGCTTCCTGGTGGCGCTGCTGATGGCGCAGCAGCCGGTGCGCAACCTGAGCCAACTCTGGCCCACCGCCAGCGCCGGCATCGCCGCCGCCCACCGCATCTTCGCCGCCATCGATGCGCGACCCACCATTGTGGACCGCGCCGGCGCAAGCCCGCTGCGCGCCGCCGGCGGCGCCGTGAGCTTCCGCAATGTCGACTTTGCCTATCATGCCGATGCCGGACCGACGCTCAGCCGCGTCAATTTCGATATCGCCGCGGGGCAGAAGGTCGCGCTGGTCGGACCGTCAGGCGCGGGCAAGAGCACCGTCTTCAACCTGTTGCTGCGCTTCTATGACTGCGACGGTGGCGTCATCGCCATTGACGGCCAGGACATCAGGACGGTGACGCTGCAAAGCCTGCG
>JBBSKJ010000091.1:0-8040 GCA_038256475.1 Micropepsales bacterium
CGCAGATAGGCGCTCAGCATGTAGCGCGAATGCACGCCCCATGGCGTCAGGTAGATGGGTCGGCCACCGCGCGGCTTCAGGGAAGCACCGGTCATGAGCGCCCCAGCTGTGGCCGGACAAAACTGTTATGCCCCCACACCACCAGCGTCAGGACCAGCCAGGCCACCGCCGCATACAGGACGAAGACAGGCATCATCGCGCTGGTGATGCTGGTGGCACCGATGCTGCCGATCAGCCACTGGCCGGCCAGATTGACCGACATCAGCGCCAGGCATGAGAGCGGCAGCGCGAACCAGTTGGTCAGGCGGGTGGTGAGCGCCACCCCCAAGAGCGCCACCAGCGGCGCCAGGAAGGCCAGCAGGCTGCGCGAGAAACGCTCGGCCAGCAGGCGCATCTGGGTCTCGCGGGCTTCAGCGCTGCTGTTGTCGGGTACGAAAAACTGTTCGAACAGGGTCTGTTCGGCGGGAATGCTGCTGCCGCGCGTGCCGAACGGCAGCAGTTGATCCACCATCATCAGCTGGCTCATGTCGCGCACCTTCATGTTGATGCGTGGCACGTTCTTGAATTCGCTCATGCAATTGGGACATTTGATGGGATCGGCGCGCGGCGCCACGCCATCCGCCGTGGTCAGCGGACTGGCGTCGGCGAAGGTGTGGGAGGTGAAGTCATTCAGGTTGAGAACAATGCGTCCCGACCGGTCGGGGCCATCCAGCCGCGCCTGGGCGGCGGTGACAATGCGCGAAGTCTGGGGCGCGATCTGCTGATAGACGAACAAGGTGCGGTCAGGGCGGACCGTTTGTCCCGTCGCATCGATCACGGCGACTTCGCCCGGCGCGGTGGGCGGCGGCGCCCCGTCCCTGACATGATCCATGGCGTAAGCGACGTAGGATGGGAAATAATAGAACTCGCCCGTCGCCACGCCTTTTTTCAGCGAGTCCAGCTCCGAACTGAAAAGGATCGCGCGCTGGGTGTATCGCGCCAGGGGATCAATGAGCCCGGAGCCTATGGTGCTGACCATCTGCCCCACCAGCGCCACCACCAGGATCAGGGTGCTGAGCTGGTAAGGACCGAGGCCCGAGGCGAACAGCACCAGCATCTCGCGGTTTTCCCGCATCCGCAGCAGGGTGGCATAGCTGGCCATCAGAATGGCAATGGCCAGCGCCAGATCGAAAATCTCGGTGCTGGTCAGGATCAGGATCAGCGAGATTCCGAACAGGTCGGCCTCATGGCGCACGGCGTCCTTGAACACCCAGGTGAAGTGTTCGGCCAGGAAGATGGCCTCGATCAGCACGATCACCGCCACACTCTGTCCCAGCACACTGCGCAAGAATCCGCGCGCATAGTCGCCGCGCGCGAAGGACAGCAGCATCACCCGCAATCCCGCCCCCGGGGCAGGCCCGCCGGCCACTGGCGTATCCGGAGAAGACGCCATCAAAGCCGGAACGCCTCGCCTAGATAGACACGGCGCACCGCATCGTTGGAGACAATGCTGGCGGTTTCGCCTTCCGCCAGGACGCGGCCGCTGTCGATCACATAGGCGCGGTCCACGATACCCAGCAGTTCGCGCGCCTTGTGATCGGTGATCAGGACGCCGATGTCGCGCTCCGCCAGATGCCGGATCAGAATGGTGATCTCCTCGGTGGCATGGGGATCAACGCCTGCGAACGGTTCGTCCATCAGTGCGAAGCTGGGTTCGCAGGCGAGCGTGATGGCGATCTCGCAACGGCGGCGCTGGCCGCCGGACAATTCACCGACGCGCTTGCGGCGCTGCTCTTCCAGCCGGAATTCACCGATCAGCTCTTCCAGCCGGGCCTTGCGTTTGCCGGCATCGGCCAGCCGCGCCTCCAGCACCAGCAGGATATTCTGCTCGACCGTCAGGCCGCGCGGCACGAACGGCGCCTGCGGCAGATAGGCGATGCCGAAGCGGGCGCGGTCAAAGAAAGGCATGGCGGTGATGTCATGGTCGTCGAGCCGGATGGTGCCGGCATCAGGCGTCACCATGCCGGTCAGCATGTTGAAGGTGGTGGTCTTGCCCGCGCCATTGGGCCCCAGCAGACCCACGACCTCGCCGCGCTCCAGCTGCAAGGTCACATCCTCGATGATGCGGCGTCCGGCAAAAGCCTTCACCAGATGCTGCGCAGAAAGCATGGCTTACTCTTCGAATCTGTGGGGTGTCGCGGCCGGAAGAGCCGTGCCGATTCAGGGCCACGGATCCGGCTTTCCGCCCTTTTGGGGATACTATGACGCAGGTTTTTGCCTGTACAGGCGCGGCCGACAGAAGGGGCAGTGCGCTGGGACGCTGACAGCATATTGGGCAAATACTACGGAATATTACGCGCGCGCCGGCGCGAAACCGGCAAATACGAAGGATTTGACGGTGAACCCCGTTACCGGGACTGCTTAACAAGGCGGCGAAAGCTGCCAGAAAGCCGGTTTTTTGCGCCGGATACTTAGACTTACCGTGATGGCGAAGGTTGTGGCATATAGATTTCAGGTTATGCTTTGCCCAAGTCGACCGCTTTGGTCGCGGGGCAGTTTCTAGAGAATAGTCTGAGGGGCAATGACGACCTATTCCGCGGCCGCCGAGCAACCGGCCACCTCGGCCGAAAACGAATCCGAACGCAAAAGCGTCGTTGACGATTTTGCCGGCTACCGGGCATTGCGCCGCCGCATCAACGATTTGCAGATCAACGGGCAGGACCTGCCTTTCTTTCATCCGCGCGACGGCGTCAGCCACAGCGTCATCCGCCGCGACGGCGCCAGCCTGATCAGTTTCTCGGGCTACAATTATCTGGGCCTGAACGGCCACCCCGCCGTCATCGCCGCCGCCAAGAACGCCATCGACAAATACGGCACCAGCGCCTCGGCCAGCCGCATCGTCGCCGGCCAGATCGAACTGCATGGCGAGCTGGAACAGAAGCTGGCGAATTTTCTGGGCACAGATGACGCGCTGATCTTCATCAGCGGCTATCTCACCAATGTGAGCGTTATCTCGCACCTGCTCGCCCGTCCCGATGCGGTGATCTACGATTCCGGCGCCCATAACAGCATCATCACCGGCGCGCGCCTGTCGGGCGCCAAGACCTTCACGTACGAAAACGGCAACTGGGACGAACTGGACGCGCTGCTGACACGCGAACGCGGCAATTTCCGCCGCGGGCTGATCGTCGCCGAAGGCGTTTACAGCATGGATGGCCAGATACTGGATCTCTCCAAGCTGGTCGCGATCAAGAAAAAGCACGACATGCTGGTGATGGTGGACGAAGCCCATTCCTTCGGCATCGTCGGCCAGACCGGGCGCGGCGTCTGCGAAGCCGCCGGACTGCCGGTGGACAGCATCGACGTCTATATGGGCACGCTGAGCAAGACCCTGGCCTCCAGCGGCGGCTACATCGCCGGCGATCGCGGCTTGATCGAATATATGCGCTTCCTCTGCCCCGGCCTGATCTTCAGCGTCGGCCTGTCGCCCGCCGACACCGGCGCCGCCATGGCGGCGCTGGACATCCTGGAACGCGAGCCGCACCGCCCCAAGCGCCTGCGCGACCGCGCCAAATTCTTCCGCAAGGTGGCGCGCGAAAACGGCCTGAACGTCGGCGGCGACGAGGAATCTCCGGTTGCCTCGCTGATCGTCGGCGACGACAAGATGGCGATGATGCTGTCGCACAATCTGCTGGCCTATGGCATCGAGGTTCAGCCCATCGTGCGCCCGGCCGTGTCGGCCACCACGGCGCGGCTGCGCTTCTTCCTGACCGCCAACCACACCGAGGAACAGATTCTGGAAACCGTTCCGGTGGTGGCGCGCGAACTGGAAAAGCTGCGCCGCAGCGCCGAATAGTTCGTGGCCAATGAACGGCCCCTAAAGGTCGCACTGATCACCAGTTCCTACAATTTCATCCAGGACGGCGTCGCCCTCACCCTGAACCGGCTGGTGGGCTACCTGCTGTCGCAGGGCGTGGCGGTAAAGGTGTTCGCGCCCACCACCGACAAGCCCGCCTTCGCCCATGCCGGCGAGGTCATTTCAGTGCCGTCGCTGCCCCTGCCCGCACGCCCCGAATACCGCCTGGCGCTGGGCATGGCTGGCATCGTGAAGCGCGAGTTGCTGGATTTTCAGCCCGACATCATTCACATCGCGGTGCCTGACCTTTTGGGCCATGCCGCGCTGAAGCTGGCACACAAACACGACATTCCCGCGGTTGCCACCTATCACACCCGCTATGAGACCTATCTGAAGCATTATTGGTATCTGGCGCCGCTCGAAGGTTTGCTCAAGCGTATCCTGCGCCGCTTCTATGGCCGGTGCCGCGAGGTTTATGTGCCATCGGACTCCACGCGCGAGGCTTTGCTGGCCGATGGCCTCGCCGACAATCTCAAGCCCTGGCCGCGCGGTGTGGACACGGCGCGCTTTTCGCCGGCCCGGCGCAGCCCCGCCTGGCGGACGCGCCATGGCATCGGCACCGACGAGCTGGTGATCCTGCATGTCTCGCGGCTGGTGCGCGAAAAGCGGCTGGACACGCTGACGGCCGCGCTGAACCGGCTGGACGTTGCGCACCATGTGGTGATCGTGGGCGACGGACCCGATCGCGGCTTTGCGCAGGAAGAACTGCCCCATGCCATCTTCACGGGATTTTTGACCGGCGACGAACTGGCGACCGCCTATGCTTCGTCCGACATTTTCGTTTTCCCGAGCGACAGCGAAAGCTTCGGCAATGTCACGCTGGAAGCGATGGCGTCCGGCCTTCCTTGCGTCTGCGCCGATGCCACGGGCAGCCGCTCGCTGGTGGTGGCGGGCGAAACCGGCCTCTTGGCAGACGCCAGCGATGCCCAGGGTTTTGCTGACAATCTATCGGTGCTGGCAGGCGACGCCGCGATGCGCCAGCGCATGGGCCAGGCGGCCCGCGCCCGGGCCCTGACCTTCAGCTGGGACGAGACGATGGCCCGCATGCTGGGCTATTATCGGGCGCTGCTGGCCGGGGCCCCCACGTGAAGATCGTAGATGTTTGCGAGTTCTATTCGCCGACCGGTGGCGGTGTGCGGCGCTATATCAACCAGAAGCTGGCGATGGCCGATCGTTTCGGCCATGAGCTGACGGTGATCGCGCCGGGTGCCGAAACGCGCATGGAAACGGCGCATGGCGGCACCATCGCCTGGGTGAAGAGCCCGCACCTGCCCTTCGACCGCAACTACCGCATGTTCTGGCGTGCCAAGGATGTCTGGCGGGTGCTGGACGCGCTGGCCCCCGACCTGGTGGAGGGCTCCTCGCCCTGGCGCGGCGGCTGGCTGGCGGCGCGCTGGAAGGGACCGGCCACCAAGGTCTTCTTCATGCATGCCGATCCGGTGGCGGTCTATCCCCAGACCTTCCTGGGCGGCTTGCTGGGCCCGGAGCGGGTGGACCGGCTGTTCGGCTTTTTCTGGAATTACCTCAACCGGCTCAACAGCAAATATGACGCCGCCATCGTCACCAACCCGGCGTTGGCCGCACGCTTTGCCGGGTTCGGCCTTGGGAATATCCAGGTGGCGCCCTTCGGCGTGGAGCGCAGCAAGTTCTCGCCCGACTTCTACGACGCCACGGCGCGGCGCGAGATGCTGGCGACTTGCGGGCTGGATGAAGATGCGTCGCTGCTGATCGCGGTGGGGCGCCATCATCCCGAAAAACGGCTGCGCACATTGATCCAGGCGGTCAGCCGGGCCCAGAAATCGCGCAAGGTCGGGCTTTATATGGTCGGCGACGGTTTCCTGCGCGCTTCGGTGGAGCGCTGGGCGCAATGGGCCGACCATGTCTATGTCGCAGGCCAGATCAACGATCCGGAGCAACTCGCCACCGTGATGGCCAGCGCCGACGCGCTGATCCATGGCAGCGCGGCGGAAACCTTCGGCCTGGTGCTGGCGGAGGCCCTGTGTTCCGGCACGCCGCTGATCGTGCCCGATGCCGGCGCCTCAGCCACCTTCGCAGGCCCCGGCTATGCGGAAACCTACCGCGCGGGCGATCCGGACGATGCGGCAGCCGCCATCCTGCGGCTGCTGTCGGGCGACCGCCCCGCCCAGTCGCGCGCCGCGCTGGCCGCCGCCGACGCCCAGGTCTTCCACGTGGAACAGCATTTCGAAAAACTGTTCGAGATCTATGAGCGGATCGCCGCCGAACGCTCGACGCGATAAAGCGTGTACCAATGAAGCGGCAGCAGCTTGAGCCAGCCATGGCGCTGCGCGAATGCGCTATAGCCTTCGATGTAATCCGCGCCCATCTGGCCAAAGCCGAAACGCGCCAGCGGAAATTCCGAATAGAGCAGCGTCGCCCGCGCATTCTCGGATAGTGCTGGATGCACCGGCCTGTCAGACATCAGAGTAACCGCCCCCCTTTCCAGCAATGCACTCAACTGCAGCGGGCTTTGCAGCTGCTGCGTGCGAAAACCGGCCGGACGATAGATGGGATAGGACTGGAAAGGTTCACCGATGCTGTAAACCACATCGGGCGGGTGGCGATAGAGATACTGCGCCATCGGCATATGCGGCCTTACCCCAAAGGGATAAAACGCGAAATACAGCATCGCCAGCAGTGACACTCCGGTCGCCGCCTTGAGGGCGAGAGAATTTCGCCAGCCCCAGACCCGCGCGAAAGCATTGCGCCAGCGGGGCAAGTGCGGCGAGAATCCCAGCACCGGAAACGCTGTCGCCAGGATCACCAGCGGAAACAGGAAGCGCGCCTCCTTGTGCGCCACCATCACGTGCAGCAGCACGAATGGCAGACTCGCCCAGGTCAGGACATGGCGCGAATTGCGCAGCCACATCGCGAACATCGCCGCCATCAGAACCAGCGTGATGGCGAAGAATATCTGCGCGGGCATCAGGTAGAGATAGGCGAAGACCGGCTCACTGCCGAAATTCCTGGCCGCCACGCCCTGCACGATATTGACCTGGAAATAATCCCAGGGCGGAAATACCCAGGCGCCATAGCCCCAACGGTTCGCCAAAGCGCCCAGGACCAGTGCGATCAACCCGCCGCCAATAAAGGCCGCCAATCCGCGGGTCTCAACGCGCGCCACCACAGCCAGCCAGGCGAAGACGCCCAGCCCCAGCACGGCAGTCTGATAACGTGCCTCAAACGCCAAGCCGCACATCAGACCGGCCACAGCCAGCAGCCGCGCCGAGGCCCCGCGCATCACCAACGCCACGGCGATGGCGGCAAAGGCCGCCGACAGGGTTTCGGACGAGGTGCGGACAAACAGATAGGGCAGAAACCCGAAGAACGGCAGGTACAGCGCGAAGGCGCGTTTCTCCGCCTGGTCCTTCAGCGTCTCCATCACCGCGCGGGCGAAGATCGCCAGCGCGAAGACCGAGAACAAGCCCGTCACCAACCGCAGCACGAAGACGATGGTGAACATATCGGTCAGGCCCAGCGCTATCAGCGGCCGGGCAATCAGGAAATAGAGCAAGGGTTGAAGCCAGGGCCGGATTCGGGCCTCAAACTCCCAGGGCAATTCCGCAGCCGAGGTGATCCCCAGTCTGTGGCTCATGAATTCCAGGATCTGGTAATGCTCGTCCGGGAAATAAAAGGTGTTGCTGAACCAGGCGGTAACGATCGTGATCCCGGCAAGGATCGCCAGGCTGCGGCGCAGGATGCGCGTCAGCTCAACCGACACGGGAGGCTGCCAATGCATCGAACCAGTCCAGATAGGCCTGGGCACAATGGCCCGGGTCAAATTTCGCCGTCAAACCTTGGAGTGTTTCGCGCGACGGGCGCGGCGCCTGCGCCACCAGCCGCATGGCGGCGGCCAGGTCCTGCGGCGCGCGGGAGGGCACGATGCGCCCCGCTTGCGGTATGGTCATGACCTCGCGCAGCAGATGGGAACAGTCCGTGCTCACGACCGGCGTTCCCAGCGCCAGCGCTTCCACCGCCACGGCGGGGCCCCCTTCATAATGGGACGTCACCAATAGCATATCGGCGCGGGCCAGATGGGACACCACCTCAGGCACATGCCCATGGCGCGTGACATGGCCTTCCAGCCCCAGTTCGCGAATCTGGCGATCGGTGCGGTCCGCCAGCGC
>JBBSKJ010000092.1:0-8000 GCA_038256475.1 Micropepsales bacterium
AGACCCAGCACTTCGTTGGGGGTGGAGGGACCGGCGGACTGAACGGTTTCACCGCGTTCGTTGACGAGCAGGCGCACACGGCCCCACTCGGCGCCGGCCACGACGATATCGCCGACCTTCAAAGTGCCGCGCTGCACCAGAACCGTGGCAACGGGGCCGCGGCCCTTGTCCAGCTTGGCTTCAACCACGGCGCCTTCGGCGGCGCGGTCAGGATTGGCCTTGAGGTCCAGAAGTTCGGATTGCAGCAGAATGGCTTCTTCGAGCTTGTCCAGGCCGATGCCCTTGGTGGCGGAGACTTCCACCACCTGCACTTGGCCGCCCATGTCTTCCACCTGGATTTCATGCTGCAGCAATTCGGTCTTCACGCGGGTCGGATTGGAGTCGCCCTTGTCGATCTTGTTGACCGCCACGATCATCGGCACGCCCGCCGCCTTGGCATGGGCGATGGCTTCCACCGTCTGGGGCATGACGCCGTCATCGGCCGCCACCACCAGGATGATCAGGTCGGTGACCTTGGCGCCGCGGGCGCGCATATGGGTAAAGGCGGCATGGCCAGGCGTGTCCAGGAAGGTGATCTTGGCGACCGACTTCAGATGCACCTGATATGCGCCGATATGCTGGGTGATGCCGCCAGCTTCGCCGGCGACCACATCGGTCTTGCGCAGCGCGTCCAGCAGCGAGGTCTTGCCATGGTCGACATGGCCCATGACGGTGACCACCGGTGGGCGCGACACCAGATGTTCGTCCGCGTCCTTCTCGCCGGTCAGGCCTTCCAGCACGTCCGACTCGGCAACGCGCTTCACAACATGGCCATACTCCGCGGCCACCAGTTCGGCGGTGTCGGCGTCGATGACGTCGCTGGGCGTCGCCATCATGCCGTTCTTCATCAGCACCTTGATCACGTCGACCGTGCGGCGCGCCATGCGGTTGGCCAGATCGGCCACCGTGATGGTTTCGGGCACGATAATGTCGCGCGGACCGGCGGGACCGGCCGGCTGCTGCTGATGGCCCTTGTTCACACGCTGCAGGTGACGCTTGTAGGACGCAACCGAGCGCACACGCTCGTCATCGTCAGACAGCGCGCGGGTAACGGTCAGCTTGCCGCGGCGGCGCTCGCCTTCCGCCTTCTTGGGCGCGGGCGTCTTGACCGGAACCAGCTTGCCGCCGATTTTCTTGCTGGCGCTTTCTTCTTCTTCTTCGTTTTCCAGGCGGCGGCGCGGCGCTTCACCGGGCGCGACCTCGCCCGGCTTGGGCGCTTCAAAGCGGCGGGCGGCTTCCTGCTCGGCGCGTTTCTTGGCCAGGTCGTCGGCGACCTTGCGCGCTTCTTCTTCGGTCTTGCGCTTTTCGGCGGCGGCGCGCTCGGTCTTGAGCTGTTCTTCTTCCTGGGCGCGACGGCGCGCTTCGGCATCGGCCATGCGGCGCGCTTCGGTGTCGGAGACGCGGGCGTCGGCCAGCGCGGCGGTGCGGCGCGCTTTTTCCTCGTCGGAAAGCTGGCGCAATACCACGCCGCGCGGCGCAGCGGCCGCGGGCTTGGCGGCAGCGGCGGGCGGCGCGGCAGCCACCGGCTTTTCGGCAGGCTTTTCAGCAGCCTTGGCAGGCTTGGCGGCAGCAGCGGGCGGCGCGGCGGAGCGCTTCTTTTCCACCACAACGGCCTTGGTGCGGCCATGGCTGAAGCTCTGCTTGACGGTCGAGGTTTCCGTCTTCTTCAGCGACAGTGTTTTGGCCGGGCGTTTGGTTTCGTCGGTATCGCTCATGACTAACTTTCTTTCCAGCTTGCTTGCGCTTGCGGGCTTTCGTTCCGGGTGCGAAAGCCCGAAAGGCGTTCCGCATCAAAGGTCAAACGTTCGGCAAGACCGCCCGGCTGGACGGCGGCATGTATCACATTCTCGCGTCCCAGCGCCAAGCCCAATTCGGCGCTGGTCAGGCTCTCGATCACCACGCATTTCAGTTCCATCCGGTGCGCGGCGGCGTATAATTTGCGCTTGCCATCGGCGGCGCCGTCAAAGGCTTCGATCAGAACCTTGGGCGGCTTGGGGCTTTCCAGCCCCCTGAGCACATTGTCGAAACCCAGAAGAAGCTGGCCGCTGCGCCGTGCGATCCCCAGATCGCCCAGCATCCGCGTTACCAGCGCCTTTTCGGCGCGGTCGGCGAGATCAGCGGTCGCCGTCACCGGCGCCTTGGCGGCGCGGGCGAACAGCTTTTTTTCCACCGCCGTTTTGATCGCGGCGCGGGTCGAAGCAACCCAGAGCCCCCGGCCCGGCAGCTTGGCCGACGCATCGGGAACCACATTGCCATCGGGATCAGCGGCAAAACGCATCAGGCGGCTGTCGGGCATGACTTCGCCCGACACGATATCGCGCCTTTCGCGCGAGTCTTTGGAAGACTCCTGGTCGCGCGCTACGCGCGCGCCCGGGGCACGACCACTATCGTTCGTCTCATCCATTTTGTGCGTTTCGACGATCATCAGGCTTCGGTCTTCTCCTCGCCTTCAACTTCTTCTTCGGCAGCTTCTTCCACGACCGGCTCTTCTTCGATCCAGCCGATCTTGACGCGCGCCTTCATGATGATGGCGTTGGCGTCGTCGCTGGTGAGGTTGAAGCCGTCCAGGGCGCCCGGAACGCGCACGCGCTCCTTTTCCTTGTTCACTTCGTAATAGCCGATCAGGTCGTCGGTGGCGCAGCCCGCCAGGTCTTCCAGCGTCTTGACCTCGTGCTCGCCCAGCGCGACCGCCATGGTGGCGGTGACGCCATCGACTTCCAGCAAATCGTCGGTCACGCCGAGCGCCAGGCGCTTGTCGTCCATTTCCTTGTTGCGGGCTTCGATGAACTCGACCGCACGGCTCTGTAATTCCTGCGCGGTCTCTTCGTCAAAGGCCTCGATCTGCGCCAGTTCGCCCAGATCGACATAGGCGACATCTTCGATGGTGGCGAAGCCTTCGCTAGCCAGCAGCTGGGCAACGGTTTCGTCCACGTCCAGCGATTCCATGAAGAGCGCGGTACGGGTGGTGAACTCCTTCTGGCGGCGTTCCGATTCCTCGGCTTCCGTCAGGATGTCGATCTGCCAGCCGGTCAGCTGCGAGGCCAGGCGCACATTCTGGCCGCGGCGTCCGATGCCCAGGCTGAGCTGTTCGTCCGGCACCACCACTTCGACGCGGTGGGTGTCTTCGTCCAGCACCACCTTGGTGACTTCAGCCGGGGCCAGCGCATTGACGATGAAGGTCGCCGCTTCGCCGTTCCACGGGATGATGTCGATGCGCTCGCCCTGCAGTTCCTGCACCACCGCCTGCACGCGCACGCCGCGCATGCCGACGCAGGCGCCGACCGGGTCGATCGAAGAATCCTTGCTGATGACGGCGATCTTGGCGCGGCTGCCCGGGTCGCGGGCCACGGCGCGGATCTCGATCACGCCATCATAGATTTCCGGCACTTCCTGGGCGAACAGCCGCACCATGAACTGGGGATGCGAGCGCGACAGGAAAATCTGCGGGCCGCGGGCTTCGCGGCGCACATCGTAGATATAAGCGCGGATGCGGTCGCCGGCACGGAAGGATTCGCGCGGGATCATCTCGTCGCGGCGCACAACGCCTTCGGCCTTGCCCAGGTCCACCACCACCGAGCCGAACTCGGAGCGCTTGACCACGCCATGCACCACTTCGCCGATACGGTCCTTGTATTCGTCATACTGGCGCTCGCGCTCGGCATCGCGCACCTTCTGCACGATCACCTGCTTGGCGTTCTGGGCATTGATGCGGTTGAAGTCGACCGGCGGCAGGGTCTCGGCGATGATGTCGCCGATCTGGGCGTCGGGATTGCGCTTGCGCGCATCGACCAGTGAAATCTCGGTCTTGTCATTCTCGACCTGCTCGATGACATGCAGATAGCGCGAGACGTGGGTCTCGCCGGTCTTGGGGTCGATATCGACCTTGATGTCGTTCTCGGTGCCGTAATGGGCCTTGGCGGCGCGCTGCATGGCTTCTTCCATCGCCGCCAGCACGACCTGCTTGTCGATGGACTTGTCGCGCGCGACGGCGTCGGCGATCTGCAGCAGTTCAAGCCGGTTGGCGGAAATTGCGGTGGCCATTCTATTTCTCCTCAGGGTCAGACACTTTGCGTGTCTTCAAATCTTCGTTGATGAGCTTGTCGGTGAGCACGAGTTTCGCGTTGGCGAGGCTGCGAAATGGAAAGCGGTAATCCAGATTGTCGGCGCGGATCATGACGTCCTGACCATCAAGGCCCATCAGGGTGGCGCGGAAACGCTTGCGCCCTTCGCCGGCGTGATCGCGGGGGTCGGTGCCGCTGACGCTGCGCACCGGGGCGTGCAATTCGATCTTGGCCTCGTGACCCGACCAGCGGGCAAAATCCGTCAACCGGGTCAGCGGGCGGTCGATCCCGGGCGAGGAGACTTCGATCTCATACTCGCCTTCGACGGGATCCTCGGCTTCGATGAAATCCAGCAGCGCGTGGCTGAGGGTGGCGCAGCCTTCGACATCCATGCTCCCGTCGGGACGTTCGGCCATCACCTGCAGGGTCTTGGCGGCCCCGCCGATCATGCGCAGGCGCACGAGCTTGAAGCCCGCAGCTTCGATGACGGGTTCAAAGATCGGTTCCAGATGCACTGCCGCTGTGACGACCATCGAGGTCCTATAGAAAAACCAAAGGCTTTTCCCCGCGGCGATCTTGCGACCGCCACACAACACGTCTTGTTGTTTGGGAATGGGCGCTATTTACGCCCGGGTGCGCGTTAATTCAAGCCGCTACTTCTTCTTGGCGTCGTAAAGCTGCATCTGGGTGACACCCGGCTCGCCGGGTTGAGCCTTGGGCGTCTCGGGGGCCAGCGCCCGGTTGAAAGCGTCGAAATCCTTAGGTGTCAGAAGCATATAGACAAAAACGATGGTGATGAGGACGGCCACCGCCACGATCCCCAGATCGCCAGGATGCATGCCGAAAATTTCGCGTTCGTCGGGATCGCGGTTTTTTTTGCGGAAAATCATGATGCCAGCCTATCCCTGCGCCGAAACCTTAGAAAGGTCGGGGGACCCTTGATTGCCTTGGTTTCATAACGGGTTGGCGGCCAGTCGGGGGGCCGGCTTTTCCAGTCCGACGGCCCCTGCGCCAGCCATTCAAAGGCCGGATGGGCCATCAACCGCTCCAAAGCATAGGGCAGATAGGATTTGTCATCGGTGGCGAAGCGAAGTTCCGCGCCGGGTTTCAGCACCCGGGCAAGCTCGTCCAGCATCTCCATCTGCAGAAAACGGCGTTTGTGATGGCGGGTCTTGGGCCAGGGGTCGGGGAACAGAAGAAAAAAGCGCCCAAGGCTGGCATCCGGCAGGGCTTCGATGATGTCCCGCCCGTCCCCTTCATGGATTCGAACAGTGTTCAGGGTCGTTTCTTCGAGCTTGGTCAATAGCTTGGCGACACCCATCTCATAAGGCTCGGCGCCGATCAGGCCGATATGGGGATGGTGGGTCGCTTGCCACACCAGATGCTCGCCAGCGCCGAAACCCACCTCCAGCCAGACCTCCTGAACACTGTTCGGGAACTGGGTTTTGGGGTCGGGTCCG
Organism: Micropepsales bacterium; assembly: GCA_038256475.1. Classification (GTDB taxonomy): domain Bacteria; phylum Pseudomonadota; class Alphaproteobacteria; order Micropepsales; family Micropepsaceae; genus Rhizomicrobium. The sequence continues at coordinate 5,561 of JBBSKJ010000092.1, forward strand.
ATTTGCCAGGCCAGTTCGCCCAGCAGCGTCCCCCGCAGGCCCACCTGCCGGGGCGACAGCTTGGGCCCCTTGCGCCGGCCATAAAGCTTGCGCCGGTTGCGGTCGGGATGATCGGGCATGCTTGTCATTCCCGGCGAGCATCGCGCGGCAGCGCGAGGCGAGGGAAGGGAATCCATGTTCCCGCCACGCGACTCTGCGATACCTTGGATTCCCTTCCCCTCGTGATGCCTTGGGGCATCACGAGGCCGGGAATGGCAGATTTGATCAGAACGACGCCTTGATCTTGTCGGCGAGATCCGTCTTCTCCCAGGAGAAGCCGCCATCGGCATCAGGCTCGCGGCCGAAATGGCCATAAGCGGCGGTGCGGGCAAAGATCGGCTTGTTGAGATCCAGATGCTCGCGGATGCCGCGCGGCTTCAGGTTCATCAGCTGCGGCAGGATCAGTTCCAGCTTGGCTTCGTCCACCTTGCCGGTGCCATGAAGGTCGACATAGACGCTCAGGGGCTCGGCAACACCGATCGCATAGGCCAGCTGAAGGGTGCAGCGGTCGGCAACGCCCGACGCCACGACGTTCTTGGCCAGATAGCGGGCGGCGTAGGCAGCCGAACGGTCCACCTTGGTGGAGTCCTTGCCCGAGAAGGCGCCGCCGCCATGCGGGGCCGCGCCGCCGTAAGTGTCGACGATGATCTTGCGCCCGGTCAGGCCGCAGTCGCCGTCCGGACCGCCGATCACAAACGAGCCGGTGGGATTGATGTGCCACACGGTCTTTTCATTGATCCATTCCTTCGGCAGCGCTTCGCGGATGTAAGGCTCCACGATCTTGCGGATGTCGGCGCTGGTCTGGGATTCAAGCGCGTGCTGGGTGGACAGCACGATCTGGGTCGCTTCGACCGGCTTGCCGCCGACATAGCGCAGGGTGACCTGCGACTTGGCGTCGGGCAGCAGGGTGGGTTCCTTGCCGGAATGGCGAACCTTGGCCAGCAGCTCCAGAATCTTGTGGCTGTAGAACAGCGGCGCCGGCATCAGGGCCGGGGTTTCGCGGCAGGCATAGCCGAACATGATGCCCTGGTCGCCCGCGCCTTCGTCCTTGTTGCCCGAAGCATCGACGCCCTGGGCGATGTGCGCCGACTGGGCGTGCAGCAACACTTCGACCTGGGCAGTCTTCCAGTGGAAGCCGTCCTGCTCGTAGCCGATGTCCTTGATGGCGGCGCGCGTCACCTCTTCGACTTCCTTGGGACCGACCGACTTGGGGCCGCGGGTTTCGCCGGCAACGACGACGCGGTTGGTGGTGCAAAGGGTTTCGCAGGCGGCGCGGATGTCCCAGGGGCTCATGCCTTCCTTGGGGCCTTCGCGGAAGAACAGATCCACCACCTCGTCGGAGATGCGGTCGCTGACCTTGTCGGGATGACCTTCGGAAACGCTCTCGGAGGTGAACAGATAGTCGGAACGCGCCATTGAGGACCCTTAGCTTTGAAAGCGCGCCTTCTTTACAGGGTTTGCCGGGGGGGTCAACAGGATATGTCAAATATGACATATCCTAGGACGTAGAAGGGGATTCCCCGCCCGGGAACCCATGCTATACAGCCGCAAACTGCAGGACCCGCCATGCGCACCGCCACCGTCGAACGCAAAACCCGCGAGACCGAGATCGTCGTCTCCCTCGACCTGGACGGGGCCGGCGATGCCGATATCGATACCGGCATCGGTTTTCTGGACCATATGCTGGACAGCTTCGCGCGCCATTCCATGATCGACCTGAAAGTGCGCGCCACCGGCGACCTGCATGTCGACTATCACCACACCACCGAAGACACCGCGATCGTCATCGGCCAGGCGGTGAAACAGGCGCTGGGCGATTTTTCCGGCATCACCCGTTTCGGCTCGGCCCTGATCCCGATGGACGAGGCCCTGACCCGCGTGGCGCTGGACCTGTCCAACCGGCCGTATCTGATCTGGAAGGTGACCATCCCCAAGCCCAAGCTGGGCGAGATGGACACCGAGCTGTTCAAGGAATGGTTCCAGGCCTTCGCCCAGAATTCCGGCGCGTGCCTGCACATCGAGAATCTGTACGCCGACAACAGCCATCACATTGTCGAGACCTGCTTCAAGGGTCTGGCGCGCGCGCTGCGTCAGGCGATCACGCCGGATGAGCGGCTGGATGGCGCATCTCCGTCTTCGAAGGGCAGCTTGTAACAGGCTGTCATTCCCGGCCGAGCGCAGCATTGCTGCGCGAGGGGAAGGGAATCCATTTTGCAGCCAATCCAGCTTTCTTCCGGATTCCCTTCCCTCACATCGCATCGTTTCGATGCGATGCTCGCCGGGAATGACGAGAAGCGTTAGCATCCAGCCATGATCAGTTCTTCCACCGCGATGGATTTGGCGCGCGGGGTGAGCCGTCTTCTGCTGGAAGAAGGCTATTCCCCCATCCTGGAATTCACCC
>JBBSKJ010000093.1:0-7953 GCA_038256475.1 Micropepsales bacterium
ATCACATCGCCCCGGCAGCCTCGGTATTCAAGTCGGTCAACCTGTTCGGCGGACCGGTGCGCTTCATCATCGCGGGAAGCGGCCACATCGCTGGCGTGATCAATCCGCCGGCTGCGAAGAAGTATCAATATTGGACCAATGACTCTTTTGCCAAAGACGGGGGCGCCAAGGATATCGAATCCTGGCGCGCGGGTTCCACCGAGCATGCCGGTTCCTGGTGGCCGGATTGGGATAAGTGGCTGTCGACGCTGTCGGGCAAGAAAATTGCGGCGCGGCAACCCGGCGATGGAAAACTGAAAGTGCTGGGCGACGCGCCGGGCACTTACGTAAAGGTCAAGGCGCAGTAACGCCTTCTGTCATTCCCGGCCGAGCAGCGCGAAGCGCTGCGAGGGGAAGGGAATCCATGTGAAGGTCGGTCTCATCTTGGATTAAGATGGATCCCCTTCCCTCGCGCTTCGCGCTCGCCGGGGATGACATGATTTCGTGTTAGTTTATGCGTCCCGGCAGCAGCTTTTCATTCTCGCCGCCTATCTGGCGATAGAAGCCCGGCCCTTGCGCGCCGCTCTGCCAGAAGTCGCGGCGCGGGTTGACCAGGAACATCTCGCCCTTGAGATTGTGAACATAACCCTTGCGCAGCACGGTCAGATAGGTGGCGGCGAAATCACTTTCGCTGCATTGCCCGTTCAGGCAGTTCAGCGAAACACTGGTCGCCGGCATATCCTTCTGCCGCGGCCGGGGCTTGGGCGTATCGGGCGCCTTGCAGCGCATGCTCAGCGCCACCGCGCCCACCAGTGGCTTGCCCCAGCTGACATCGGCACCCGGGACCGCCGCCAGCCATAGCGCAATGCGACCGTGACGCAGCTGATAAATCACAAAACCTGCACCGCCCCGGGCATTGCCGAAATCCTGCAGCACAAAACCGTGCGGCCGATCCTGCGGCGGCGTCAGCAGTGGCGGCGCACCGAACTGTTTTTCCAGATAGGCGCGCACATAGGCCTGCGCGTCACCCGAGAATGCGCTGGTGTGATGGATGGCATGGGCAAAGCCCTCCGTGGCCATCACATGCAAAGTCCCCGGCTGATGGCCGGCGACTTTCCAACCTTCCGGCGCAAAGCCGTTGCAGGGTCCATCGCCCAAGCCCAACAGCGGCACGGGCTTGATGGTCGGTCCGCGCAGGAGGCGTTTGGACCAGGCCGCGTTGGCCGCAACGGTCGGGACGGGCGGGCGTGGCTTGGCCAGGGTCCGCGGGGGCTTCACCGACAAATTCTTGCCCACCGGCGGCTCGGCATCCAGGGTCAGTGTCACGGCGCGCGGCCGCGCTTCGCCTTTGGTGATGTCGTACAGCGTCAGGGTCAGGCGCTCTCCCGCCCGCCCCGCGCGCACCAGATCAGACGCCTGCCGCGCCGTCCGAACAAGCGTGCCGTCGATCGCGGCCACCACCTCGCCCGGTACGATTCCCGCCTTGGCGGCGGGGCTATCCGCCATCACCTTGCTCACCAGGGCACCCCGCCTCAGCATGGGCGTGCGCGCCGAGGCTGCGGGCGTCAGCGCACCAAATTCCAGCCCAGAAAATCCTTGCGGTTCGGGCGCGGCATGAATGGCGTACAGCACCACGCCTGCGAACAGCGCGAGCGCCACCGCGATGCTGATGCCTATGCCTTTCCAGCCACGAAACATGGGATGGTTTCTAGCACGGTTACAGGCCGGTTGTTTCCGGCAATCCCAGCATGATGTTCATGTTCTGAACCGCCGCGCCGCTGGCGCCCTTGCCCAGATTATCGAAGGCCGCGACCAGCCGCGCCTGCTGCGACTTCTCATTGGCGAAGACATAGATGGTCAGGCCGTTGCTGCCGGCCAGGATTTCCGCGTCCAGCGAGGTGGCCGCGCTGGAATCCTCCAACGACGCAACTTTGACCAAGGGCTTGTCGGGATAGGCCTTGACCAGTGCGGCGTGGAGATCGCGGGCCGTCGGCTTGCCGGGCAGCGCCCACAATTGCAGGGGAACTTCCACCAGCATGCCGCGATAGAAACGCCCGATGCTGGGTTCGAACAGGGGCGGATGGAGCAACCCGCCATGCTGCTGCATCTCGGGCAGATGCTTGTGCATGAGATTGAGGCCATAGATACGCGACACCGTCTCGGTGTAACCGGCGGAGGACTTATCCTGGAATTCGGCAATCATGCTCTTGCCGCCACCGGAATAGCCGGTGAAACCATTCACGGTGACGGGAAAATCCGCCGGCACCAGCTTGCTGCGCACCAACGGGCGCATGATGGCAAGAAAGCCGGTCGGCCAGCAGCCGGGATTGCTCACCCGCTTGGCCGACGCGATGCGGTCATAGCCACCCGGTTCCAGTTCGGGAAAGCCATAGGTCCAGCCCGGCGCCACGCGGTGGGCGCTGGAGGCATCGATCACCCGCACATCGGGATTGTCGATCAGGGTGACCGCTTCCTTTGCCGCTTCGTCCGGCAGGCACAGGATCACCAGATCGGCATCGTTCAGCGCGGCCTTGCGGGCGGCGGCGTTCTTGCGCTCGGCCTCCGGCAGCGTGACCAGCGACAGCTCGCTGCGGCCGGACAGGCGCTCGCGGATTTCCAGGCCGGTGGTGCCGACCGCGCCATCTATGAAGATCTTCGCCTGCTTGCTCATCTGAACTCTTCCGACATTGACTTGTAGGGTAGGTGCCTTTTAGCTCAATTGATCCCCTTACGGGGTGCGGCCCGGCCCTGTGCCGGACGCGGGGCACGGTGCTTGCGGGGCACGCCAGACGCAAGGCCGATAACGAGGGGACAGCGTCATGGATTTCCAGGCCGTTTTCGACAACTACAAGCGCACCAGAACCGAGCATTATTTCGACATGAATGGCCGGGTGGGACGGGCCCAGTTCTGGTATTTCGTGCTGGCCAATTTCATCGCCACCATCCTGGCCCAGATCGTCGGCGGCATCCTGAGTGCGCCCGTGGGCGAGGTCTACACGCTGGCCGTTCTGTTCCCCGCCACCTGCCTCGCCGCGCGTCGGCTGCAGGATACCGGGCGCAATGGCATGCTCGCCTGGGTCATGCTGATCCTCATTGCCGTTTCCCAGATCGTCGGAATCCTGATGGCGATGACATTCCTCTTTGGCGGCTTTCTGGGCCTGCTTTTCATTCCGGGCCTGAGCCTCCTTGGTCTGGCGTCCCTGGTCCTGGCGGTGGTGCTGATCTGGTTCTGGTGCCAGCCCGGCGATCCCGGTCCCAACGCTTATGGTTCCGTACCGCCGGTATTCGATCCGTCAAAGCCTGCGATCGTAAGCTGAAAACAAAAACGGCGCGGATTGCTCCGCGCCGTTTTCGTTGGTCCATGAAGCGGGTTTAGCGCTTCGAGAACTGGAACGAACGGCGCGCCTTCGGGCGGCCATACTTCTTGCGCTCGACGGCGCGCGGATCGCGGGTCAGGAAGCCACCCGGCTTCAGCACGGGGCGCAGGGTGGGCTCGTAATTCACCAGCGCGCGGCTGATGCCGTGACGCACCGCGCCGGCCTGGCCGGAAAGGCCGCCACCATTGACGGTGACAATCACGTCGAACTGGCCGTCGCGACTGGCCGCGATCAGCGGCTGGCGCAGGATCATGCGCAGCACCGGACGGGCGAAATAAACGGTCTCGTCGCGGCCATTGACGGTGATCTTGCCGCTGCCCGGCTTGATCCAGACGCGGGCGACCGATTCCTTGCGGCGGCCGGTGGCATAGGCGCGTCCCTTGGAGTCGCGCTTGTTGTCGGCCTTGGAGGCGTCGGTGGCTTCCGCCGTCTTGGCCTTGATCAGCGTGGTCTTGAGGTCAGAGAACTTGTTGTCGTCCGCCATGGTCAGGCCGCCTCATTCTTGGGGGTAGTGCGCTTGTACTGGGTGTTCTTCGGATTCATTTTGCCAACGTCCAGCGTCTCGGCCTGCTGGGCCTCGTGCGGATGTTCGGCGCCGGGATAGACGCGCAGGTTGGACATCTGGCGGCGGCCCAAGGGACCGCGCGGCACCATGCGTTCGACCGCCTTCTCCAGGATACGCTCCGGGAACTTGCCGGCCATGATGGCGCCAGCGGTGCGTTCCTTGATGCCGCCGATGTAGCCGGTATGGTGGTAATACACCTTCTTCTTCAGCTTCTGGCCGGTCAGCACGACCTTGGCGGCATTGATCACAATGATGTTATCGCCGCAATCCATATGGGGGGTGTATGTGACCTTGTGCTTGCCGCGCAGGCGCATGGCGATGATCGAAGCAAGACGGCCCACGACCAGCCCTTCGGCGTCGATCAGGATCCACTTCTTTTCGATCTCGGAGGCTTTCGCCGAGTAGGTTTTCATGAGGAAAATCCGGTGATTTCGGCCCGGCTTATAGGGTTGGTGGGCCCCAAGGTCAACAGAAATGCTGGAATATCAGGCATTTCCTTGTAGCGGTATTATAATACCGTCAGCTGACGTGTAAATGCCGCTTCCGCGCACTAGATTGGCCGCCATGACTGCTTCGCCCCCCCTCCTCCTATCGGCCCATACCGGCGGCGTGTTGCGCCTGATCCTCAACCGGCCGGCTGCGCGTAACGCCCTGTCGTCAGAGCTGATGGCGGCGCTGCAATCGGCGCTGGACGGCGCCGCCAATGACGACGCCACGAAGGTGATCGTGATCGCCGCGGAAGGTCCGGTGTTTTCGTCGGGCCATGACCTCAAGGAACTGGCGGCGCTGCGCGGCGATGGCGACAAGGGCGCCGGTGCCTATGCCGCGCTTTTCACCCAGTGTTCGGCCATGATGCAGGCCATTGTGCGCAATCCCAAACCGGTGATCGCCCAGGTGCAGGGCGTCGCAACGGCGGCGGGATGCCAGCTGGTGGCAAGCTGTGACCTGGCGGTGGCGTCAACTTCGGCGCGCTTCGCCACCCCCGGCGTCAATATCGGCCTGTTCTGTTCAACACCGATGGTGGCGCTGTCGCGCAATGTCGGGCGCAAGGCGGCGATGGAAATGCTGCTGACCGGTGAGATGATCGATGGCGAGGAAGCCCGCCGCATCGGCCTGATCAACCGCGTGGTGGCGCCCGAGCTGCTGGAATCCGAGACCATGGCGCTGGCGATGCGCATCGCCGGCAAACCACACGCCACGATCAAGACCGGCAAGGAAGCCTTCTATCGCCAGCTCGAAATGCCGTTGGCCGAAGCCTATGCCTATGCCAGCAAGGTGATGACCGAAAACATGCTGGACGCGGAAGCCTGCGAAGGCATCGGCGCTTTTCTGGAGAAGCGAGAGCCAAAATGGCCGACGTGACGGACGCGCTGCCGCAATATCCCGACACGCTGATCAAAACCATCCTGCGCAGCGTCAAGACCATCGCCATGGTGGGGGCGAGCGGCAACGACATTCGCCCGTCCTATTTCGCCATGATGTATCTGCTGAACAAGGGATACAAAGTCATTCCGGTGAATCCCGGCATGGTGGGCAAGGAAATTCTGGGCCAGAAGGTTTACGCATCGCTGAAAGATGTTGCTGATGCCGGACTTGGGCCGGTGGACATGGTCGACATCTTCCGCGAAGCCAAATATGCGCCGGATATCGCGCGCGAAGCGGTGGCGGAGAAAGACCGGCTGGGCCTCAAAATCCTGTGGATGCAGCTGGGTGTGATCAGCCCGGAAGCCGAGAAGATCGCGGAAGGTGCCGGGCTCACCGTGGTGATGAACCGCTGCCCCAAGATCGAGCATGGCCGCTTTTCCGGCGAGATCGGCTGGATGGGCGTCAACCGCCGGGTGATCGACAACCGCAAGCCTTTGCTGTTCGGCAAAGGCGGAAGCCTGAAACGTCTCTAGGAGAAATTATGCGAGCATTTGCGTTGGGCCTATGGGCCTCTGTGCTGTTGGCGGGCGCCCTGCACGCGCAGCCGGTGGTGCACAGCCTGGAGGCGGATGAAGCCCGCCAGGGCGTGGCCTCTGACGGCACCTATGCCTATGCCATCGACAATTCGCGCATCGGAAAATACGACATCAAGACCGGCAAGCGCGTTGCCCAATGGGAAGGCCCGCGCGCGCTTTTCCCCCACATGAATGCCTGCACCCTGGTGGACAAGCGCCTGCTCTGCGCCGCGTCAAATTTCCCCAAGGTGCCGATGACCAGCGCGATTGAGATTTTCGATCCCGTCGCCATGAAACATCTTTCCACCATCTCGCTGGGGATCGACACGGGATCGCTGACCTGGGTGGATCGCAAGGATGGTTTCTGGTGGGCGGGGTTCGCCAATTACGTCGGCAAGGCGGGCGAGCCGGGCAAGGACCATCGTTACACCGCGATTTTGAAACTGGATGATCAATGGCGGCAGCTGGAAGGCTGGACCCTGCCCGACGCGGTGCTGGAACGCATGGCGCCGATGAGCAATTCGGGTGGCGGCTGGGGCGATGACGGGCTGCTGTATCTGACGGGTCACGACCGCCCCGAAGTCTATGCCCTGCGCCTGCCCAAGGCAGGCTCGACTTTAGAACTGGTCGCCACTTTGCCGATCCCGTTTGAGGGCCAGGCGATCGACTGGGATCCCAAACAGAAGCGTCTGTTGTGGGGCATCAGCCGCAAGGAACGCAAGGCCATCGCCGTCACCTTGCCAGACGTGGAAAGCAATGTCGCTCGATAACGCCGCCATGACGGTCTATGGCGACTCCATCTCGGGCAATTGCCTGAAGGTGAAGTTCGTCGCCGACCGGTTGGGGCTTCCCTATGACTGGGTCGAGGTCAGCGTGCTGGCGAAGGAAACCCGCACGCCGGATTTTCTCAGCATGAATCCGGCCGGCCAGGTGCCGGTGGTGCGCTTTGCCGATAACGATGTTCTGGCGCAGTCGAATGCCATCATCCTGCATCTGGCGGAAGGCAGCGACCTGATCCCGAGTGACCCATTCGAACGCGCCCAGATGTATCAATGGCTGTTCTGGGAACAGTATAGCCACGAAACCGCCATCGCGGTGCTGCGCTTCCAAAAGCATTACCTGAAAAAGCCGGACAGCGAGATTGATGCCAAACTTCCCGGCCGTTGTGCATCGGTGCTCACCCTGATGAACAATCACCTGGGGGCCCGCGCCTATTTTGTCGGCGAGAAGATCAGCCTCGCCGATGTCGCGCTGGTGGCCTATACCCGTTTTTCGCACCAGGCCGGCCTGGACCTGGCGCAGTATCCCAATGTTGCCGCCTGGGTGCGGCGTATCGAAACCGACCTGAACATCGAACATCTGCAATAGAGAGGAATGCCATGGCCGATTATGGATTCAACACCCTGGCCGTCCATGCCGGGGCCCAGCCCGATCCCGCCACCGGCGCGCGCGCGACGCCGATCTATCAGACCACGGCCTTTGTGTTCGAAGACGCCGATCATGCGGCGGCTTTGTTCAACCTGCAGGTTTTCGGCAACATCTATTCGCGGCTGATGAATCCCACCAATGCGGTGCTGGAGGAACGGGTCGCGGCGCTGGAGAATGGCCGCGCCGGTCTTTCCTGCGCCAGCGGCCATGCCGCGCAGATGCTGACCTTCCACACGCTGATGAGCCCGGGAGCCGAATTCGTCGCGGCGCGGCAGCTCTATGGCGGTTCTGTCAACCAGTTCAACCAGAGCTTCACCAAATTCGACTGGCGGGTGAAATGGGCCGACACCACCGATCCCGACAGCTTCAAGGCGCAGATCACCGACAAGACCAAGGCGATCTATGCCGAAAGCATTGCCAATCCGGGCGGGCTGATCACCGACATCGAGGCTCTGGCCAAGATCGCCCATGACGCCGGTGTGCCGCTAATCATCGACAATACGCTGGCCTCGCCCTACCTGATCCGCCCCATCGAATGGGGCGCCGACATCGTGCTGCATTCCGCCACGAAATTTCTGGGCGGTCATGGCAACTCCATGGCGGGCGTGATCGTGGATGGCGGCAAGTTCGACTGGGGCAGCGGGAAATTCCCCAGCCTGTCCGA
>JBBSKJ010000094.1:0-7932 GCA_038256475.1 Micropepsales bacterium
CGCGCAAGGTGCTGATGCAGGCGCCGAAGAACGGCTTCTTCTACGTCATCGACCGCACCAACGGGAAGCTGATCAGCGCGGAGCCTTTCGCGCCGCAGAACTGGGCGCTAAAGCGGTTGCCGGGCGATCCGCCGCGCCGTCCCTTGCGGCTGCTGGAAAAGCCGGAGGCGATCAGCACCATGGCCTCGGTGCCCGATGGCCCACCGGTGCGATTTCGCTGGCGTCGCTGCCTGCATGAAGTCCACCGCGCCGAAGGCCCGGAACGCATCGCCATGGAGTGGTGGCGGGGGAGCGACCGGCAACCCGAGCGCCAGCGAGGGCCTGTCCGGCGCGACCAAAAAAATAATTCGGGACTGACGCGCGATTACTTTCGCGTCGAAACAGACGATGGCCAGCGCTTCTGGCTTTATCGCGATGGTCTTTACAAAGGATCGCCGCTCAACTGGTACATGCACGGGCTCTTTTCATGACGGCCCGTCGGGCAATTCCGCTGCCGGCACCTTTTTTCAACTTCGCTTTTGAAGAGGGCGGAATTGACCCTCACGGGCGGGGTGCATGAGCTACGCCGAACTCGCCGTCACCACCAACTATTCCTTCCTGCGCAGCGGCTCGCATCCCGGCCAGTTCATCGTGCAAGCGCAGAATTTGAACTATGCCGCCATCGGCATCGCCGATCGCAACACCCTGGCGGGCGTGGTGCGGGCCTATGAGGAGCATACCAAACTGAAGCCCGGAACGCCGCCGCGCCTGCTGGTGGGCGCGCGGCTGGTCTTTTGTGACGGCACGCCCGACATTCTGGTCTACCCCGAAGATCGCGACGCCTATGGCCGTCTCTGCCGGCTTTTGAGCCGGGGAAAAGAACGCGCGCCCAAGGGAGAATGTTTTCTCAAGCTGGACGATCTGCTGGATATGCGCGCCGGCTTGCTGGCCATCGTCATGCCGGATTGCGCCCCGCTGCCGGCGCTTGGTGAAACTCTGGCGGCCCTGGGCCGCGACACCTGGCTGGCGGCATCCATGCTTTATACCGGCGAAGACCGCCGCCGCCTGCAAAGCCTCAGGAAAATCGCGCGCACCGCCAAGGTGCCGCTGATCGCGGTCAATGACGCGCTTTATCATCATCCCGATCAACGTCCGTTGCAGGACATCGTCACCTGCATCCGCGAGCATGTGACCTTGGAGCAGGCAGGCACGCGGCTTCAGGCCAATGCCGAACGCCACCTGAAAACGCCGGGCGAGATGCGCCGCCTGTTTCGCGGCCATACCGATGCGGTGGACGAAAGCTGGTGCTTTGCCAGGCGCATTCATTTCACCCTGGACCAGCTCAAGCAGAACTATCCTCACGAGCCGGTGCCGCCCGGCAAAACTGCCGATGGCCATCTGCGCGATCTCACCAAAGCCGGTCTGAAGCAACGTTATCCCAAAGGCACGCCGTTCAAGGTGGCCCGGCTGGCGGTCAAGGAATTGCGCTTCATCGCCAGGCAGGAGATCGCCCATTATTTCCTGACCGTGCATGACATTGTGAAATTCGCGCAAAGCAAAGACATCCTCTGCCAGGGCCGCGGCAGCGCCGCCAATTCGGCGGTCTGTTATGTGCTGGGCGTTACCGCCGTGGATCCCAACAGCTTCGATGTTCTGTTCGAACGTTTTCTCAGCGCCGAGCGGCGCGAGCCGCCCGACATCGATGTGGATTTCGAACATGAACGGCGCGAGGAAGTCATTCAGTACATCTACCGGCGTTATGGCCGCCGCCGCGCCGCCCTCACCGCCACCGTGATCAGCTACCGTTCCCGCAGCGCCATCCGCGAGGTCGGAAAGGTGTTCGGCCTGACCGAAGACGTTACTGGCCGGCTGGCCGATACGGTCTGGGGCCATCATGGCGACGGGCTGGAAGAACATCAGGTGCGGCAGGGCAGTTTCGATCCCGCCAATGCGGCAGTGGAACGCGCCGTGCATTTTGCGGGGGCGCTTGCGGGCTTTCCGCGTCATCTCTCCCAGCATGTCGGCGGCTTTGTGCTGACGGAAGATTACCTCGACACCATCGTCCCCATCGGTCCCGCCGCCATGGCGGATCGCAGTTTCATCGAATGGGACAAGGACGATCTGGATACCCTGCGCATCATGAAGGTGGATGTGCTGGCGCTGGGAATGCTGACCTGCATTCGCAAGGCTTTCGACCTGATCCATGCGCAAGGCTCAGGCCGCAATCCCAAATTCACCCTCGCCACCGTGCCCAAGGAGGAAGCGGCGGTTTACGACATGCTGTGCCGGGCCGACGCCATCGGCGTCTTTCAGGTGGAAAGCCGCGCCCAGATGAACATGCTGCCGCGTCTGCGCCCCCGCGAATTCTATGACCTGGTGGTGGAGGTGGCCATTGTGCGCCCCGGCCCGATCCAGGGCGGCATGGTGCATCCCTATCTCAAGCGGCGGAAGGAAAAGCGCGAGAATCCCGACAAGGTTTTCGACTACCCCAAACCGGGCCCACAGCACAGGCAGGACGAACTCAAAGACGTGCTGGACAAGACCCTTGGTGTGCCGCTGTTCCAGGAACAGGCGATGCGAATGGCCATCGTCGCCGCCAAGTTTACCGGCGACGAAGCCAATGGCCTGCGCCGCGCCATGGCCACCTTCCGCCATGTCGGCACAATCGGCACCTTCCAGGAAAAATTCATCAGCCGCATGGTTGCGCGCGGTTATGACCGAGATTTCGTCGAAGCCTGCTTCGAACAGATCAAGGGCTTCGGCTCTTACGGCTTTCCCGAAAGCCATGCCGCCAGTTTCGCCCTGCTGGTCTATCTTTCCGCCTGGCTCAAATGCCACCATCCGGCGGCGTTCGCGGCGGCGCTGCTCAATTCCCAGCCCATGGGCTTTTACGCCCCCGCCGAGATCGTGCGCTGCGCCCGCGACAACGGCAAAGTCACCGTGCTGGCGCCCGATGCCGCCTTCAGCGACTGGGATTGCACCTTGGAACGCAATCACAAAGGCGAACTTTGCCTCAGGCTGGGGCTGCGCCAGATTGACGGAATGCGCGAGGAAGATGCGCATGCCATCACCCACAATCGCGGCTATGGCTATCCTGGCTTCGCCGCCTTCACCCGCCGTACCGGCCTGTCCCGGCGCGCGCTGGTGACATTGGCGGAATCCGACGCCCTGCGTGGTTTCGGTTTCGACCGCCGCGAAGGCCTGTGGGCAGTGCGCCGGCTGCCCGATGATGACGCCCTGCCGCTATTTGCCTTCCGCGCCGCGCCGGAACTGGGCGCGGAGACCATCGCGCCGCTGCCGGTAATGCCGCTAGCTGAGCATGTGCTGGCCGATTACCAGACCACGCGTCTGTCGCTGAAAGGCTATCCCACCCAATTCCTGCGCCCGGGCTTTGCCGCCCAAGGCATCACCAGCTGCGCGGGGGTGGGCGATCTGCCCGACGGGGCCGCCGTCCGCTGCGCCGGCGTGGTGCTGGTGCGCCAGTGTCCGGGCGAAGGCACCACCGTCTTCATCACCCTCAGCGACGAAACCGGGGTCTGCAATGTGGTGATCTGGGAACGCGTCTTCCAACGCTTCCGCAAGGAGGTGATGGGCGCGCGCCTGATCCTGGCCGAGGGTCGGGTGCAGAAAAGCCCGGAAGGCGTGGTCCATCTGATGGCGGACAGACTGGTAGATCGCAGCCTCGACCTGCGCCTCTTGGCGGGCGAGGCGCTGCCGGGCCAGTCGCCGGGCCACCGCCATCCGCGCAATGTGCGCGTGCTGCCCCCCAGCCGCGATTTTCATTGAAAATCGCGCCATCGAAAAAGTCGGGATTTTCCCTAAATCTATTGAGACTGGCGCAAGGACGGCGGCGGCGGCGTGGTCACCCGCGTCACCGCGACCACTGGCTGGCGCAGATAGCCCGATGCCAGGCGCAGCCGCAGATTTTCCTGAAACACCGGCAGGGCGACGCCCGCGGCCGGCAGCGCACCCAGCAGCTCCATCCAGACGGTGCCGTCCTGCCTGACCGGGTACAGGCCGCTCAGCGATTCCTCGCCCGCCACCGCAATCCAGACATTGTCGCCGGGGGCAAGCACCTCGGTGCGCGGCGGCGGGGGCGGGGGCGCTTCGCCGCCATCCCACAGGCTGCACCCGCCCAGCGCCAGCAGCAACAGCACAGCACATGACCGCAGCTTGACCATTGCATTTGATACAATGACCCCAAGCGGCTTGAAAGAGCCCTCTTGAAAGAGGCGCGGCAACAAGCCGCCCATGGATCATCTGACCTTATAGGGCGTTCATGCTAATCAGAGGCCTCGCAAGTGATTCAGGCGGTACCCAGTGGGCTCTTATAATTGTGCGAAGTGTCCGGGCTATTGCTGCTCCTATCCCCTGATCCCGCTCAAGAAGCGCGACGTGCAGCGGCTGGCCGATCACTTCAACCTGACCTTTGAAGCGGCCCGCAAGAAGTTCACCAAGGTGGATGCCGACGAGCCCTATGCCATGCGGCGCAAGGCCGATCCGCACTTCGGCAAGATCTGCCGCTTCTTCGATACCGACAAGCGGCGCTGCACCATCTATACCGCCCGCCCCACCATCTGCCGCGAATATCCCGGCGGCGGCTGCGGCTATTACGGCTTCCTGATGTCCGAGCGAAATACCCAGGAAGACAAGGACCACATCGCCTCCACCTGGAACGTCTAGCCTCGCATCCTCTGGATGGCGGCTGGTGGCGATTGCTGCACTGCACCGTCTTAAACGCCTTGGCCTAAAGGCTTTTTTTTGCTCTAACGGTTCCAACAAGAGCGGGGACCAGAAGGGGAAATCGGACGTTCGAAAGCCGAGATCATCGGCTTCTTGTCCGCATACAAATCCCGGCACCTCGAAGGAATGACAAGCGCCACGCCGTAAAAGCGTGGCTGGTGGGAAGCGGCGCGTCAGCGCCACGATACGGAGACGAAAGATGTTCACTCAGCTACTGACCCCGGTTGGCGACAGCCTGCTTCTGTCCTTCCTGGTCGCGACCATCCCGATCATCGTGGTGCTGGTGATGCTGGGCGTGCTTCGGCGGCCCGCCTGGCAGGCCTCGCTGGCCGGCCTGGCCGTGGCGATGATCATCGCCATCGGGGTCTGGCAGATGCCTGTGAACCTCGCCCTTTCCAGCACCGCCGCCGGCGTGGCCTTCGCGCTGTGGCCGATCATGTGGATCGTGTTCTCCGCCCTCATTCTCTACAACACCGCGGTTTTGTCGGGGCGTTTCGACGCCTTCCGGCGCTGGGTCCTGATGCATCTGCCCCAGGACAAGCGCATTGTCCTGGTCGTGATCGGCTATGGCTTCGGCTCGCTGCTGGAAGGCGTGTCGGGCTTCGGCGCGCCGGTGGCAATCACCGCCTCGCTGCTGATCATGCTGGGCTTCCGGCCCATCGACGCGGTGGTCTATGCCCTGATCTTCAACACCGCCCCGGTGGCCTTCGGCTCGCTGGGCATCCCGATCACCACCCTGGCGGGCGTCACCGACCTTCCCGCCGCCACACTGGGCGCGATGGTGGGCCGTCAGTTGCCCTTCTTCGCCTTCCTGCTGCCCTTCTATGTCGTTGCGATGTATGGCGGCATGCGCTCGGTCAAGGCGCTGTGGCCGGTGCTGCTGGTGGCCGGCGGCGCCTTCGCCCTGGGCCAGTTCGTCACGGCCAACTATATGAGCTACGAGCTGACGGACGTGGTTTCGGCGGGTTCTTCGCTGATCGCCACCGTGCTGTTCCTGCGGGTATGGCAGCCCGCGCCCGATCCGGAATTCGCCCTGGTGGTTCCGGCGGAAGACCCCAACTCGGTCCATCGCAACATTCCGGCATGGCAGGGCTGGCTGCCCTGGCTGATCATGATCGCCGTGGTCATGGTCTGGACCCACTTCAAGGTTGCGAGCTTCTTCGCTCAGGCGATCCAGTGGCCGGGCCTGCACAACGAGGTCTTCATCACCTTGTATGAGCGGCCTTATGCGGCGATCTGGAACTTCCAGCCCTTCGCCACCGGCACCGCCATCCTGGTGACGGCGCTGCTGACCATGCTGGCGACTGGCATGGCCTTTTCCAAGTTCCTGGAAGCCGTGGCCACAGCCTGGAAGCAGATCCTGCTGCCGGCGCTGACGGTGATGGCCATCGTGGGTCTGGCCTATCTGATGAACTATTCCGGCCTCACCTACACGCTGGGCAAGACCGTCGCCATGACAGGCATCTTCTTCCCGCTGCTGTCGGCTTTCCTGGGCTGGATCGCGGTGTTCCTGTCGGGCAGCGACTCCTCCGGCAACGCCCTGTTCGGCAATCTGCAGGTCGTGGCGGCCAACCAGTCGGTACCGCCCCTCAGCCCGGTGCTGATGGCGGCCACCAACTCGTCGGGCGGCTGTTTCGCCAAGATGATCTCGCCGCAGAACATCGCGACGGGCGTGGCGATCAGCGGACTGCAGGGCCAGGAAGCCGGCATTTTCCGGCGCACCTTCATCCACTCCCTCGTCTTCACGGCGCTGCTGAGCATCCTGGTCTGGCTGCAGCAGTTCGTATTCCCCTGGATGATCCCGCCGCTTCCATAACCGTATCGACGACGCGCAGAAAAAGGCCGGGCCGAAAGGTCCGGCCTTTTCATTTTGACCCCGCCGCTGGGCCGTCTTAGGCTGGACCACCCCTCACAAAAGAAGAGCGTCATGGTGGAGAGAGTTTCGGTTCACGGCCTTCAGGTCGCGCGCGAATTGCACGATTTCGTGACCAGCGAAGTCCTGCCGGGCAGCGGCGTGGACGCCGAAAATTTCTGGTCGGGCTTTGCGGCCCTGGCGGTGAAGCAGATGCCCACCAACCGCGCTTTGCTGGCCCATCGCGACCGGCTGCAGGCGGCGATCGATGCCTGGCACAGAGAAAACCCCGAACGCCCCATCGACCCGCTGGACTATACCGCCTTCCTGCGGGAGATCGGCTATCTGGTGCCGGAAGGCGCCGACTTCCAGATCGGTACCCAGAATGTCGACCCGGAAATCGCCACGATGGCGGGGCCGCAGCTGGTGGTGCCGCTGACCAATGCCCGCTTCGCGCTCAACGCCGTCAATGCCCGCTGGGGCAGCCTGTATGACGCGCTCTACGGCACCGATGCGATTGCGCAGGATGGCGAACTGACGCCCGGCAAAGGCTACAACCAGAAGCGCGGCGACAAGGTCATCGCCTTTGCGCGTGATTTTCTGGACCAGGCCGTGCCGCTCGCCGCTGGATCATGGAAAGAGGTGGCGGGTCTGGGGGTCCAGAACGGCAAGCTGCAACCCGCGCTCAAGGATCCGGCGCAGCTCAAGGGCTATGCCGGCGACGCGGCTGCGCCCAGCCTGATCCTTCTGGAACAGAACGGCCTGCACATCGAAATCCATCTCGACCGCACCACCCCCATCGGCAAAACCGACAAGGCGGGCATCAGCGATGTGGTGCTGGAAGCCGCCATCACCACCATCATGGACTGCGAAGATTCCATCGCCGCCGTCGATGCGGCCGACAAGGTCGCCGCCTATCGCAACTGGCTGGGGCTGATGAATGCCAGCCTGACCGCCAGGTTCGAAAAGGGCGGCAAGGTGATGGAACGCGCCGCCAATCCCGACCGCGACTACACCGCCCCCGATGGCGCCAAGTTGTCCCTGCCGGGCCGCAGCCTGCTTTTCATCCGCAATGTCGGCCATCTGATGACCAGCGACGCCATTCTGCTGCCTGATGGGAGCGAAATCGGCGAAGGCCTGATGGACGGAGTCATCACCAGCCTCATCTCGCTGCACGACATCAAGGGCAAGCGCCGCAACAGCCGCCAGGGCTCGATCTATATCGTCAAGCCCAAGATGCACGGCCCCGAAGAAGTCGCCTTCACCAACACCATGTTTGATGGGATCGAGGACATGCTCGGTCTCGCCCGCAATACCATCAAGATGGGCGTGATGGACGAGGAACGCCGCACCAGCGC
>JBBSKJ010000095.1:0-7920 GCA_038256475.1 Micropepsales bacterium
AAAAAGCCGGTACGAAAAAGAAGGACGTGGTGATCGAGGTACGCGGCCTGGTCAACGGCTTTGGCTCCAAGATCCTGCACGACCATATCGACCTCGATGTGTATCGCGGCGAGGTGATCGGCGTGGTGGGCGGCTCAGGTTCCGGCAACTCGGTGTTGTTGCGTTCCATCATCAGACTGATCCGGCCCAAGGAGGGCGTCATCAAGGTGTTCGGCCAGCAGACCGGCGAGGTCGAAGGCGCGCAAATGCGCAAGCTGGAGATGCGCTGGGGGGTGCTGTTTCAGGCCGGTGCGCTGTTCTCGTCCCAGACGGTGGCCCAGAACATCCAGGTGCCGCTGCGCGAATATACCTCCATGAGCGAGAAGCTGATGGACGAGATCGCCGCCATGAAACTGGGAATGGTCGGACTGCCACCCGATACCGCCGACAAATACCCATCCGAGCTTTCGGGCGGCATGATCAAGCGCGCGGCCCTGGCCCGCTCACTGGCGCTGGATCCGGAGCTTCTGTTTCTGGACGAACCCACCGCGGGGCTGGACCCGATCTCGGCCAACCAGTTCGACGAACTGATCAAGCAACTACAAAAGGCGCTGGGCCTCACCGTTTTCCTGGTGACCCATGACATCGACACGCTGCGGGCGGTTACCGATCGTATCGCGGTGCTGGTGAACAAAAATCTGGTGATCGGCACCATCGCGCAGCTGCGGAAAAGCGACGATCCCTGGATCAAGGACTATTTCTCGGGCGTGCGTGGCCGGGCCGCGCTTGCCGACATGGAAGAGGCGTAACGATGGAAACCAAAGCCAACTACGTCGCCGTGGGCGCCTTTGTGCTGGCCTGCGTCATCGGACTGGTCGTCACGATCATGTGGCTGGCGGGCGCGCAGTACAGCCAGGAATACGCCTATTACCAGGCCTATTTCAAAGGGCCGGTCACCGGCCTGGGGAACGGCACCGTCACCCGCTACAACGGCATCGAAGTCGGACGCATTACCAATCTGGAATTCGACCCCAACGATCCCCAGCTCGTGATCGTCACCCTGCAGGTGCGGCCCAACCTCAACATCCGCGAAGACAGCGTTGCCTCGATCGACAGCCAGGGCATCACCGGCGCCTCCTTCGTGGAAATCAGCGGCGGCACAAAGAATGCACCCTTGCTGGTGGCCAAGGAGGGCCAGCCCTATCCCGTTATCCGCACCAAGCAGTCCAGCTTCGCGCAGCTGACGCAAACGGCCCCCGAGGTGGTGGCCAAGCTGAATGTGGCGGCTTCGCGGATCAACGACCTGCTCAACGACGACAACCGCCGCGCCATCGCCAATGTGCTGGCAAATCTGGACGAAACCACCCAGGTGATTGCGCGCCGCTCCGCAGATATCGACGCCAGCATCGCCAACGCCAACCAGGCCATGGCCAATCTCAGCGAGGCGTCCAACAGCCTGCGTCCCACCCTCGAGCAGGTGGATCTGACCATTCGCAAATACGGCAAAGTGGCCGACAGCGCTGACGCCTTTATCACCGGCGACGGGCTGGCGCAGGTTTCCTACCTGGTCGGGGAGATGCGCCGGCTGGTGGGCAATCTCGACCAGCTTTCCAACCAGCTCAACCGCGAGCCGACCAAGCTGCTGTTCGGCGACCGGCGCAAGGGATACGAACCCAAATGAGGCTTTCCATGAATCACAGGACCCTGATCCATCGGCGTCTCTTTGTGGCGGGCGCGGCTGCGCTGACTCTGTCGGCTTGTGCCGGCGAGATCCTGGGACCGCCGGAGGCCGGACCGATCTATCCGGTGCGCCCCACCTTCACCCCGGCCGCCGGCGGCGAAAAAGTGAACTGGGCCCTGGCGGTGATGCGCCCCGATGTGCCGGGCGGCCTCGACACCGACCGCATCGCCCTGCTCCAGCCCAATGGCACCCTGGATTATTACGCCAACGCCACCTATCCCGAGCGTGTGCCGGCCGCGGTGCAGCGGGCGCTGGTGGACGGCTTTGAGTCCTCGGGGCGGATCGTTGCCGTGGCGCGCGAGCAGGACGCCCTGCACGCCGATTACAATCTGGTGACAGAGGTCAAGGATTTCGAGGCCAAGTACAGTGTGCAGGATGGCATACCGCAGGCCGTGGTGGTCATCCATGCCAAGCTTTCCACCGCCCATAGCCGCAAGGTGTTTGCCAGTTTCGTCGCCAGCAAAACCGCCAATGCATCGGTCAACAGCACCGGCGCGGCGGTGCAGGCGCTCAGCCAGGCGATGAACGAGGCCATTACGGACATCGTCAACTGGGCGCTCGCGGCTGCCCCGCCCATCGTGCCAGCACAGTCGCCGGAAACCTCGACCGCAAGCCCAGCGGACCAGTTGCTCAAGGATGTGACGCGCGGCAGCGAGCAGAGCCGCGGCGCCGCAAAGCCCTGACGCGCACCTATCGTGCGTTTTCGGTGTTGAAAACCGGGAACTTTCTGCCGTGAGTCCGTGTTTCCTGTAGGAATCGGACATACGGAGAAAACCCGTGCTGAAATGGGCAGTTATTTTTCTGGTGATCAGCCTGATCGCGGGTGTGCTGGGCTTTACCGGTGTCGCCGGCACCTCCATGGCGATCGCCAAGATCCTGTTCTTCATCTTCCTCGCCATCTTCCTAGTGCTGCTGGTCGCAGGCATGACCGTCGCGCGGCGCGTCGGATAGGATCGGCACGGCAGGACGATGCGCCTTCATCTCTTCGCCGCTTTCGTCCTGATCCCCACCGCCGGATTGCTCATCGCCAATGCCGGGCTGCTCTCCGCCGCCCGTCCGGCCCTCGCGCAAGCCACGCAGACGCTGCCTGCCCCGCGCCTCTGCGACTCCCGCTGCGAAGCCGGATGGATGGATGCAAATCTGCGCATCAATCAGATGCAAATGGTTGGCACCGGGAAAAGCTACAAACAGCGGCCCAGCAAGGCGCTGCTGCGGCTGATCCGGATGGGCGGCAGGAAGGGCGCCGAGGCGCTGGATTTCGGTCACCCGTCTCTTGCCGCCCAGCTTGATGGCGATGTACGGGCGCTGTCCTTTGATGTGGCCCATGACCCCAAGGGCGGCCATTACCGCAATCCCACCGCGGCCTCGATGGCGATGGAGTTG
Source organism: Micropepsales bacterium (assembly GCA_038256475.1). Lineage (GTDB taxonomy): Bacteria > Pseudomonadota > Alphaproteobacteria > Micropepsales > Micropepsaceae > Rhizomicrobium. The sequence goes on from JBBSKJ010000095.1 coordinate 3,104, forward strand.
CTGCCGGATGGCTATGTCGCGGCCATGCGCAAGCCGGGCTTTAAGGTCATCCATGTCCTGGACGTAGACTATAATTCGTCCTGTCTGGCGCTGAGCGATTGCCTGAAGCAGGTGGCAGCCTGGTCGAAAACCCACCCGCGCCATCTGCCCATCACCATTACCCTGCGCACCAACGACGCGGCCACGCCGATGCCAGGCGCGACCAGGCCCATCGCTTTCGATGCCGCGGCGCTGGACGCGCTGGACGGCGAAGTCCGCGCCGCTTTCACCGCGGATCATCTGATTACGCCCACCCAGATACAGGGCAATCATCCCACCCTGCGCGAGGCCGCGCTGGCCCACAATTGGCCCCGGCTGGGTGATGCGCGCGGCAAGGTGATGGTCGTGCTGGATGACACAGGGGAAAAAGTTCGCGCCTACCGGGGGACCCGCAAGTCGCTGGAAGGCCGCGCCATGTTCGTAACGGCGGATGAAGCCTCGCCGGCCGCTGCCTTCCTGTCCCTGCCTGATCCGGTGAAGGATGCCAGCCGCATCACCCGCGCCGTGCAGGCGGGCTTCATGGTGATCACCCGCGCCGATACCGGCACAACCGAGGCGCGGCAGAACCGCCCCCAGCGCCGCGACGCCGCTTTCGCCAGCGGGGCCCAGATCGTGCAGAGTGATTTTGCCTTTGCCGACCGGGCCATCGGTCCATATCGCGTCAGCCTGGCCGACCATCCAGGCGCATTGTGCGGCAAGCCGCTGGCGCCGGAACGCTGCGTGCGGTTTGAAGACCAGCCGGTGCGCACTGCCATTGCGGCGTCGCGCTAGAGATCTTTCACCGCTTTCGACAGCGCACGCCAGGGCGCGATATCCCAATGACTGGCGGCCAAGGGTGATGGCGATGGCAGGATGAACACCCGCGTTGCGCCCAGCCTGTCCTGCTGTTCGCCCGCCGCGGCGCGCGGGCCCATCACCTTGCGCCCCGCATTGAGGCTGGTGAAAGCCAGGATCGCCGGCTGAATCTTCAGTATCCTGTTTCGCAGCGCCAGTGCCGCGGCACCGCCGAGCGCGTCCCTGGGAAGCTGGTGATCCATGCCATAGACGTGCTTGGCGATGTCGGTAAGGCCGATGCCATGGTCCCACAGCATTTCATATTCATGTGGGGCGAATTGGCGCGGCGTCAGCCCGACCGCGTACAGCGTTCTCCAGAACTTGTTCTGGCCATGCGCATAATACGCCTGCTGCAGCGCCGACACCCGCCCGGCCGCGGTGCCGCAGAACACCAGCTTGAGCCCCGGCCTCAGCCGGTCGGGAAGGATGTGTTTCAGCCTGGCCACGAATGCGCCCACTAATGTGTTTGAATAAACCGCAGCATATCATCGCGCAACGTGGTCCTGCCACGAAACCCCGGCGCCAGCGACAGGATGATGCCGACATGGCCCACGCCGGGATAGTTGATCACCTGCACCTCATTGCCATGGGCCTTGAGCCTGGCCGCCATGCGGTCGCTGTTGCGGGGCAAGACCGTGCCGTCATCGCTGCCGGTCGCCAGCAGCATGGGCGGGCGCTTGCCATCAACATGGTTGACCGGCATGGCGTCCTGGTTGTTGGCGCCGTGGAACATGTCGATGTAATCGGGATCGGTCAGGGGCAGAAAGTCATAGGGCCCGGCAATGCCGATTACGCCGCGGATCCAGTCGAGCTTGCCGCCCGCTGATTCGATGAATTCGGGCTCCGACGCCAGCATCACCGCATTGTAGGCGCCGGCCGAATGGCCCGAGACGAAGATGCGCGCCGGATCGCCGCCATGTTCGCGCGCATGGGCACGGACCCAGGCCAGGGCGCGTGCAGCATCCTGCGCAAAGGCGGGATACTTCACCTGGGGATAAAGCCGGTAGTCCGCCACCACCGTGACGATACCCTTGCTGGCGAATGACTGGCCGAAAGCCAGATACTGGCTGCGCTCACCCGAGGACCAGGCCCCGCCATAGAAAAACAGCAGCACCGGCGCAGGGCCGGTGAGGCCCTGCGGCACATAGACATCCAGTTTGTGGCGCGGGTCGGGCCCATAGATCAGCCCTGTATGGACGTCATAGCCGTCACGGGGGACCAGCAGGTTGATGGCCGAAATGGGGGAGCAGGCGGACAATAGCGCCGCACCCAGCGCGGCGAGCCCCGCAAACAGCATGGCTTTAAATTTGGGCATGTCAGAAGTACGCACTACGCGCCCGTTTGGTTCATGTTTTTTGGCGATCGCGAAGAGGATTTTGGGGCGACAGGGCCCGCTTTGGTGTGCAAATCTGGGTGCAATAACAAGGGGGAGGACCCAAAATGAATTTTACGCGCCGCCATTTCCTGCAGACATCCGCCGCGCTGGCGGGCACCGCCGCGCTGGGCGGTACTGCCCAAGCACAAAGCGGCAAGCTGCCGTTCCGCTATGGCTTCAGCCCCATCTCCTGGCAGACCAATATCGAGGAAGCGGTACGGATCGGCTCCAAGCTGGGCTTCCCCGGCGTCGAACCCTTCCGCCACAACATCATCAACTATCTCGATCGTCCGCTGGAACTGAAGAAGATCATGGATGCGCACAACATCCGCATGGTCACCTGCTCCAACGGCGGCGGCGGCAACTTCACCACCAATTTCTTCGACCCCGACTTGGTCGACAAATCGGTGAGCGACCATATCGCCTTCGCCCGCACCTTCATCAAGCCGTTCGGCTACTGCAAACACTTCAAGATCAATATGGGCCCGCGTCCCAAGGGCTATGACACCACCGACGAACAGATCAAGCGCTGCGCCGACGCCATGAACCGCATCGGCAAGGAAACCATCAAGGAAGGCTTGAAGCTGGCGCCGCATCCGCACGTCAATTCGCTGGTGCAGACCCAGCATGAAGTCGACCTGCTGATGAGGGAAACCGACCCGGCCTTTGTCGGCATGACGGCGGACTTCGCCCATCTGGTGCTGGGCGGCATCGTGGTGGAAGAACTGTTCGAAAAATACTGGCCGCGCGTCACTGCGATCCACTACAAGAGCGCGCCGTCCCGCCTTCGGTATAACCGCCAGGTGGCGGTGCCGCGCAGCGGCCCGGAAGCCGGCGGTCACTACTGGTTCCGCGCCATGAGCGACCACGATTCGGCCGGCGTGGATTTCCCCAGCCTGCAGAAATTCCTGGTCGACAAAAATTACAGCGGCTGGGTCACGCTGGATTACGACGCCTCGATGATCCACCGGGGCAGCACGATGGAATCCCTGCTCACCTCCGAGAAAAAATACATGGAGGATGTTCTGAAGGTCGACATGAAGGCGAATATGAGCGGCTTCTCGTAACCACTGGCGCGTAAAGCGTCAGGCGGCAAAAGCCCGCGACCCCGCCCGGGATGCGGGCTTTTCGTTTCCCATCTGCTGCGCTGCACAGTTTTTCACCAAACCAGCGGGCCGCGGATCGTTTCGGGCCAGTGAATGTTACCTATTTTCAAGGTTCCGTTTTGGTGCCTTAATGCTGCAACGCATCATTGGAGGCGACCATGGGCCAAGAACCGTTTTTGACCACGAAAGAGGGCAGCACCTTCTTCAGCCATGTGAAGCCGGGCGACACCAAGTTCGAGCCGGGCGGCCTGCGCGACTTTTTCCTCTATCGCGACCTGGGCATTGCCGGCGCCACCAAGGGCAAGGTCATCGCCCATCTGGTGAAAGCCAACCTGCCGCCCGCCGACGGCACCGGCTGGCACTATCATGTCTGCGATTTCCAGATCGTGATCATGATGAAGGGCTGGGCCAAGTTCATGTATGAGGACAAGGTCACGCTGGTGGAAGCGGGTGATGTGGTGCATCAGCGCCCCGGCATGGTGCACTACCTGTTCGATTACTCTCCCGACATGGAATATCTGGAAATCGTCTCGCCGGCCGATTTCGGCTCGGTGGACGCAGCGGCAGCCACCGATACGGTGCCGCCGGTTACGCCTTGGAAATGAGTTACGCCCTGAAAATAACCAGGCAGATTTGACGCGTCAGTAATAGCGCGGGATCGGCCCAGCCTGCGGCGTGACATCGTTCCCCAGGTGCGAACAGGTGTCAGCCGTCACTGCGCCGCCTGTGCCATGTTTTCGCGCTGGCGGGCGAGATAGGCGTGCAGCGCCGAGACCACGGTCGAGCCTTCACCCACCGCCGCCGCCACGCGCTTGACCGAGCCACAGCGCACATCGCCCACCGCGAAGACGCCCTCACGGCAGGTCTCCAGCGCATGGCGGCCGTCCTCCCCGGTGATGACAAACCCCTTGCCGTCCAGCTTCACGCCGGCTTCGGCCAGCCAGTCGGTGTTGGGATCGGCGCCGATAAAAGAGAAGACATGGCCGACCGGCCGGGTCACTTCCTCGCCGGTGTCGCGGTTCTTCCAGCGGACGGTTTCCAGCCTTCCCTCCGCGCCGCCCAGACCGCAAATCTCGGTGCGCAGCACCACCTCGACATTGGGCAGCGACCGGATGCGATCCACCAGATATTGCGACATGGTTGCTTCCAGGCTTGCGCCGCGCACCACCATCCAGACCTTCCGGGTCTGGCTCGCCAGGAACACCACCGCCTGCCCGGCGGAATTTCCCGCCCCGGTCAGCGCCACCTCCTGTCCGGCGCACAGCCGCGTTTCCACCGCACTGGCCCAGTAATGCACGCAGCTTCCCTCGAAGTCCGCGAGATTGTGAATGTCGAGGCGGCGATAGCGGGCGCCGCTTGCCAGCACCACGCTGCGGGCTCTCGCCATCCCGCCATTGCCCAGCTTGAGCTGGAAACATGACGCGCCATCCTGGTCCAGATCCCGCGTTTCCTCGGGAATGGCG
>JBBSKJ010000096.1:0-7877 GCA_038256475.1 Micropepsales bacterium
AACTAGCGTTTCAAAAACTCTCGGAGCTGCAACAGACTGTTAAAAATGAGACTACGCCCTACGCGCACTACCGAGTTAAGGCAAACCTCGCAGCAGCATCTCATGATCTTGGACAGACTGAGCAAGCTTCAAAACTTTGGACAGAGGCTTACAACCTCAGAAGAAACGACGCTCGCGCCATCGCGAACTACGGCTTAGCCTGCCTGATACTTGGCAATCCTGAAGAGGCTATGGCTCTAGCTGAAAAAGCACTTGAATCAGATGCTCAATGCAAAGACGCAGCCAGCGTCTTTTTACAAGCTGCGGCCCGGACTGGATGGAAAGGAACCCCAGAGGAATGGGTTCCTCCCCAACTTAAAGGCACTCAGCAGGCCGATGCCGGACTTCTGGAATTCAAACGCCTTCGTGACGATCCTTCGTGGATTAGTGACGCCAAAGCCTTTGCCAAGCGCCACGCTGATCCCTACTTCAAACACATCGCCGCTCTTGCTGTGTTAGAAACGCTTACAGCAGAAGGGCTGCTTGCCCCTGCCGGAAAGCACAATCTTGAAGCTGGCGAACTAGCCGCCGCCGCCAACCATCTCAAAGAACACTTCGAGAGAAAAGCTCGCCACTCCGTATCCTTGGATGAACTCGCCGCAGTAGCAAATAATGCTGCGCTCGCTTTACGAATTGAGGGGCGTGTTCCTGAAGCAATCGCGATTATACAGACGGCAATCGCAAAGGGGTGCACGCAAGAATATTTAATCCGGTTTCTCGGTATTCTTGAAGCCCTTGCCGGTGACGTTAAGAAAGGCATGGCGACCCTTGCAACTATACCTCTTGATGGAGACGCCCAGCTTGCAAGGGCCGAAATGCTATCGGTAAGTGATCGACCCTCAGCACTTGCACTAGCAAAATCCGTGGACCCTGCGACGGTCTCAGCACTGCACAAGATAAGCCGGGCGACTCTAATAAGTGAACTAAGCCTTTCGCTTGGAGATGAGCCCGGATTTCGCCTGGCGCTTGCAGACCTTAATGAAATCGGCGGTCAAGAATCTGCGTCTTTAATCGATATGCTGACGCTTGAAGGAGCGGTTAAATTCGAGAACCTGTCGCCAGAGGATGCCGTTACAAAATTAGCGGCGGCCGCTGTGGCCCTTCCGCCCACTACTTCGCTGATAGTAAAAGTTGCATTCTCGCAGCTACTCACATCGTGGGGTGATTACGAAGCTGCATCCCACGTCCTTGACAATAGTGTTGATTTAGAAAGACCGAGTCCTGCCACTGTATTGTACTTACAATCCCTCGCAGCAGCGAGGCGAGACGACGCCTTCAATGCTGCAATCGCAACAGCCTCAGAAGTTACTAAAAAATCGCCTGACGTCCTTTGGGTAGCGGGGGCACACGCTTGGAATACGGGCGATCTCGCGTCCGCCTTTGCGTTCGCGGACAAGCTTTATCGAACTGAGCCGCAAAATCTGCGGTTCTTGTTATTCAAAGTAGATGCTCTTTTCCGTCAAGACCGGTTGATCGAAATAAAGTCGATTCTGGACGGCCCCTTCGAGAACCTTTCAAAGGCGAGATTCACTGATAGGCTGCGTGCTATACGAGTGCTTCAACATTTCGGATTTATCGAGAGAGCATCAAAGCTTGCCTATCGTTTATACTTAGAAAACCGCGATCAATACCGCGCTTGGATGGCTGTCGTTGGCGTAGTTTTGGCTCGCGGGGATACTCCTGACGGTCAGAACTTATTCGACGTTTCAGAAGCGGGATTAGACGTCGCCATCGATTTTAAGACAGAAGATGGCAAAATCCATTTTGTAGTGATTGAACCGGATGCCACACTACGAGCGCTTGACGCCGACGCAATTGAACCGGACCACGAATTGGCGCAGCGCCTGAATGGCTTAGTCGTGGGCACCGTCTTTAAAGCGCCCGATGGTAAGAGCGCCGAAATCACACAGCTTCGCCATAAGGTAATAGCTAGATTCCATCAGATTACGGCACTTTATGAAAGCCGTTTTCCGCAACAAACCAATTTCCGAACCATGTCTGTTGACGTCGATGCGGAAAATGGCCTCACCTCATTAATCGAAAGCGCCAAGGATCGGCATGATTTCGCTTTAGATGAGGCTCGTAATTATTCTGACAACGGGTTGCCACTCGCACTTTTAGCTCATCGCACGGGCGTCGATATAATCGATGCCGCTATCGGTTTAGCAGAAGCTGGTTTTGAAGTCCGGGTTTGCCGGGGAAATATTCAAGAAAGATACATAGCTCTTAGAGCCATACGCGATAACAATGCCACTGGCTGTATTTTGGACCCTTATAGCTTTTGGATTTGTTACACGCTAGGCGTTTTGGATCTTGTAAGCGCCCTCTTAGGTCCGATTCACCTCGCACGCCGTACTATTGATTTACTCCGGGATCGGCGCACCAAACTTGCAGCTACCGGAAACGACGGTCTCAAGTCCATGGCTTACGAAAATGGTAGGCTGGCAATAACAGAGACGCCCCGTGAGGCAATCGATAGCTGGATTGCAAAGCTTGACGCCGCAATCGCATGGGCGGAAACCCACACCACGGTCCTACCAGTTCATGCCTCCGATAGGCTTCCCGCATCGATCAGAAAGTTTTTGCAGCGCGATAAAATTGACTTTCTCGATGAAGCGATTATTGCGCTGGAATCCAACTTATTTTTGCTTTGCGATGATCTTCCAACTCGCGCTATTGCTATGGAGCTCGGTGTACAGAAATCCTGTTGGACACAGGCGGTTTTGCTTTCTGCGGTCGAGAGTAAGGCGACTTCGCAAGAAGCTTACACTAAGGATCTTTGCCACCTTATTGAGGCGAAACACTCTTATCTCGGCGTATCGGTAAATGCGTTTGTGGCTGCGCTTGAAATCGATATTTCCGCTGGGCGGGACGTACCCGGACGTGAGTTTCAGATTCTAGCAGGTGCTTTAGGGGGTAAATCTGCTGATCCCGTCTCGCACGCTTCCGTCACCTATGGAGCAATTTACCGCATATGGGACAACGTACGAGCTTATCGTATCCGTATGCCTGCCGTGAGTCTTTTGCTCCAATCTGTTATCCGACAACGCACAGACTTTCGCATTATTTTAGCGCGGATATTCGGTAGGATGAATTCACGCGGCGATCTATTCGCCTATTGCGTCGCTTGGCTGCGCGGGCATTTTATTGATTTGGGGTTTTAGCTTCTGCGATGAAGCGAAATGGCAGGCGATTTGTGCACTCAAATTTTCAATTATTTGCCTAGCGATAAGTCTTGTCGTCCACCCGGCCCAAATCGGTGCCGTTCATCACCCCGACCGTGACGATGACGAAAGTGAAGACTTCGCTGCCCGGCTCCAGATGCCCGGCAATGGCGCTGTCGCCGGTGCCAAGGGTGACATGGGCATGCACCACGCCGTTCACGACATAACCGTTCATCCCCACCAGATCGACCGGCGTGTCGGGCTTCTTGGTGAAGACATTGATGGTGGGGAAATCGCGATTGTGGACCTGATGGACATGATAGCCGCGCAGCGATCCGACGCCCGACAGAATGACGCCGTTCCTGATGCCTTCCTTCTTGGCGAGGTCCTGCATCCCGGCCAGAAGATCGGTCTGGAACTTCATGCGCATCACCACGATGCGCTCGAACTGGCCGCTCAGCGCATAGGCATCGGGCACGGCGGGGTCATTGGGCTTCTTGTCCGCCGGATGCGGCGCGGTGGGCACGATCTGCTGCGCCGCCGCCGGCGATGCCAGCAGCAGGGCGCACAACGCCATCGCAAGCCGCATCACCGGCTGTGCCGGGTGGCGATGGAGCCGGGACGGGATTCAAAGGCAAGCGTCGCCTTGTCATCGCGCACCAGCCTTTTGCCGTCGAAGCGATAGACCTCGATGGTGCGCTCGGTGGCGCATTGCGCCAGGATCACCTTGCCGTCATCGCTCCAGGCCGCGCCCTGGTTCCAGTGACAACTGCTGGTGCTGGCGACTTCTTTCAAGGTGCCGGGCCCCACCGCGAGGATTTTCAAAATGCCGCGCACCTTTCCATAGGTGGGATCAGTCTTGGTGTTGGCCGCGCCATTGGCCAGCACCACCAGCAGATGCTTGCCGTCGGGCGACAGGGTGGCATGTTCGGGCACGCGGCCGACGGGCAGCGACAAGACCTGCTTGAACGTCCTGAGGTCGACCATGGCGATGGTGCCGGTGCGGTCCTCGCCCGTCATGGCGCCGCCGACATTGGTGTTGATCAGCCAGTTGCCGTCCGGCGTTATGGTTGCGCCATAGGACGAACGGCCGGTGGCGATCTGCCGGGTGCGGGTGACGCGCGTGCCATCCACCGCCAGTTCAAACACCGCGGGCGCGGTCCAGGCGGTGGCATAGGCACGGCGGCCGTCGGGCGCGAACACCACATCGGTAACCTCGGATGTCTTGCCCAGATCAACCTTGCCGACGCGGGTCAGCTTGCCCGCCGCCAGCGTGAAGACAATGACCGCGCCTTCCACGCGCGAAGCCACCAGCACCAGATTCTCGGCGCGGTTCAGGGCGACGCCGCTGGCCTGCGCGCCCGCCGCCACTGTCTGCAGCACTTTGGGCTGGGTGGGATCGCTGAGATCGATCAGCGAAATCCGGTCATCGGGGACCGGCTTCATCGGATCGGCGGGATCGGCCTTCTGCGCGGCGGTAACGATGGCGAATTTTTCGCTTTTGCTGACCACCACGGCGTTGGGTGAGCCGATCATCGAGACCGGCACCTGGACGCTGCCGATCACCCGGGGCGGATACTTGCCCAGATCGATGACGCTGAGGCTGTCGGGGGTGACGCCGATGGCCTCGGCTTTCTGAAGCTGCTTGCCGTCATTGGTCGAAATCGCCAGCCCGGCCCAGGCACAGGCAGGGACCAGCGACAAGGATGCCGCCAAAAGCGCGCCGCGAATTTTCACGAAAACCTCCCCATCTGCCAATTGTCTGTGCCGTTGACCGCACCTATGGGGCCAAGTGTGCGGCGGGCCGGCGCAATCGGCAAGGCCGGACTGTCCCAAACTGGCGCAGGGCGGGCTTTGATGGGGTGTTAAGGGATACCCCGCTAGCCTTGTCCCATGACGGGCATCCTCACCAGTTTTTCCGGGCGCGACGCGCTGCTTTGGGGCCACCAGCCCCTGAAGCTGACCCACAATCTGGGGCAGCAGGCGCTGTTCTCGCGGCCCGCCCTGGCCCGGCTGATCGAAACCTATCCGCGCGAGCATTACAGCCTGATCGCCATGGGCGGTACCGGCGACAGCAAGCTGTGGCAGGAAGGCGACCTGGGCGGGGCCTCGGGCGAAACCGTGCTGGACGCCATCGCGCAGGGACGGCTGTGGCTCAACCTGCGCAATGTCTCGGGGCTGAACGCCGCGCACGGCCATTTGCTGGACGGGATTTTCGCCGAACTGCGCCAGACCATACCCGGCTTCGACGCCAACAAGTGGCAAAGCGGAATCCTGATCTCTTCGCCCGGGGCGCAGGTCTATTACCATGCCGACCTGCCCGGCCAGCTCTTGTGGCAAATCGCGGGCGCAAAGCGCGTGTGGCTCTATCCCAGCGGCGCGCCGTTCCTGACCGAGCGGCATCTGGAAGACATCGCGCTGTTCGATCTTGAGGTCGATATCCCCTATGCGCCCTGGTACGACGAACATGCGAAGGTTTTTGATCTCGCGCCCGGCGAAATGCTGTCCTGGCCGCTGAATGCGCCGCACCGGGTGGAGAATCTCGAAGGCCTCAGCATCTCGATGACGGTGTCCTTTTCCGCGCCCGCCATCCGGCGCCGCGAGGTGGTGCATCTGGCCAATGGATTGTTGCGGCACCGCTTCGGTATTGCACCCAAAGCTGCGCGCATCGAAGGCCCGGCCTATTTCGCCAAGGCCGTGCTGCAGAAACTGTTGCGCGATTCCGCCTGGGTGCGTTCACAGCGCAAGGCAAGGCGCGAGATCGCCTTTCAACTTGATGCCAGCGGCCAGGCCGCCGGACGGATGGCAGCTGAATGAGCATCGCAGACATCGACATCTTCCCGCGCACCCAGTCGCACGCAACCTATCGGGTCAGCATCAGCAACAACTGGTCGGCGGATGCCTGGCCATGGCGGCCAGGGGCTTCCACCATGTTCCAGTGCCCCGAATGGCTGGGGCCTTTCTATGAGTCCCTGTCGCGGCACGAACCGGACATGCTGCCCCTGATCGTGCGGGTGACGGATGCCGACGGCATGCTGGCCTACAGCCTGCCCCTGCTCTGCCGCGGCGTCGGTGCGTTGCAGGTGGTGGAGTTCGCCGACCTCAACATGACGGATTTCAATGCGCCGCTGCTGGGCCCCGCCGCGCCCCGCACCGCCGAGGATGCGGCGCAGGCCTGGAAAGCCGTGAAACGCGCGCTTCCTTCCTGCGACGCGGTGCGTTTCACCAAGATGCCGCCGATGATCGGCAGCCGCCCCAATCCGCTGTGCCTGCCCGGCAGCCTTTTGCCAGCAGCCGCGAACGGCAATCTGCTGGTCACCGGCGATAGCTGGAACGACTATCATTTCAGCCTGGAGCGCTCGGTGCGCAAGGAGCTGGAGCGCTGCTGGCGTGTCTTCAGCCGCGCCCCGGACGCAAGTTTTACCGCCGTCACTGATCCCGACGAAGCGCTGGCGATCCTGGTGCAGATGGAAGACCTGCAACGCGTGCGCATGCGCGGTCTGGGCGAGTTTTACGGACTGGATGAACCGGTGACCGCCGACTTCTACCGTCGCCTGATCGCCGGTGGGCTGGAAAAAGGCTACACCGTGCTGACCGTGCTGCGCACCGGATCGGAGTTTGTCGCCGGACTGCTCGGCGTGCATGACGGCGAAACCTATGTGATGATCCGCCTGGTGCATCGCGGTGATGGTGACTGGAGCAAGATATCCGCCGGACGGTTGGTGGTGCACAAGACGCTGGAATGGCTGCATGGCGAAGGTTGCCGCAAATTTGATTTCAGCGTCGGCAACTATCCCTACAAGCGCCGTTTTGGGCCCGTGCGCATGCCGATGTTCGATCGTGTCGAAGCCCTAAGGCCGCGCGGGCTGCCGATGATGCTCAAGGCACGGGCCGCCGGCTGGCTGCGCAGCCATCCGCACCTGCGCGAGCGGGTGCGCCTGATGATGGGCAAGCCCCCCAGCCGCGAAGAGATATAGTCTATCAGAGCAGCGGGATGGCCAGCAGCCAGGCCTGCTGGCTGACGCGCGCCCCGATCCGGGTGAGCGCATTGTTCACCGTTTCCACGCGCAGGCCGAAACGTTCCGCGGCGCGCAAAGCGTGGCGCAGCAGGCCGGGACTGCAGCCATAATCGCTGGGCCGATCGGTCACATCATGGGAATAGAAGATCACCCAGGCATTCTTGCGCGCGGCTTCTTCATAGGCGCGGTCGATGCGACCTTCGTCCATCTGGCGCCCGGTAAGCGGCAGGGCGTTGAGATACTGGGCGTCCATGCGGCCGTGATTGAGACGTGGCCGGACGCTGCGGCTGGAGCGGAAATACTTTTTCAGACGCCGCTTCCAGGCCATCGTTCCGATGCCAAAGGGGTAGGCGAAATTCTTCAGCGGCAGACTGGGCTCGATGCCTTTCAGCAGGGCGTGGTTACGCAGAATATCGGCCTGTATCACCGCGCCCGGTATCAGATCGGCGCGTTCATGACTGTAGCTGTGGCAGCCGATTTCATGGCCGCGCGCATGCAGGTCCACCACCATCCCGGCGTCCATCACGCGCCAGTGGTCGGCCTGGATGCCCAGCATGCTGCCGGCGACATAGTAAGTGGCGCGTGCGCCATGCTCTTCCATCAGCGCGGCGCCGGCGGTGGCGGCGGAATCAGGGACATCGTCAAAGGTGAAGCT
>JBBSKJ010000097.1:0-7843 GCA_038256475.1 Micropepsales bacterium
GAACGCGCCGGTTGGCCATCGCCTGGTAGAGCTCGACCTTTGCGCGGCTTTCAATGTCTCGCGCACGCCTGTTCGCGGCGCGCTGCAGTTGCTGGCGGCTGATGGCGTGATCAGCCCCCGCGAAGGCCGCGGCTATGTTCTGACAAAGGCGGTGCAGGACGTTCCACAAGACAGCACCGGTGAGGATGAAGAAGATGTTTCCCTGTTCGCGCGCCTGGCCGACGCGCGCGCCGCGGGGAAACTGCCTGACCAGTTCACCCAGCAGGAAATCATGCGCCGTTTCGATGCGCGCCTCCCCAACCTTTTGCGGGTGTTGCGCCTGCTGGCCGAACTGGGATTGGTGGAGCGGCGGCCCGGCAATGGCTGGGCTTTCATAGCCGACGGGGCGCGGGTGCTGCACGAAAGCTACGCCTTCCGCCGCGCGCTGGAGCCCCAGATGCTGCTGCAGCCGGGTTTCAGGCTGGACCGGACCTGGTCAGGCAAAGCCCGCGCCCAGCATGAGAAGCTGCGCAAGAAACCATGGCGCGCAGGCGATGGGGCGCATTTTCACGCCATCAATGCCGACTTTCACGAACAGTTGGCGCGCTGCAGCGGTAACCGCGCCATGCTCAAGGCGATCCGGCATCAAAACCAGTTGCGCGATTTTCTCAGCGGCCAGTGGGACTATCCCGTGGATCAGGTGCACAGCGCCCTCGACGATCATCTGGAAATCCTGGCGGCGCTGGAAGCCGGCTATGCCGACAAGGCTGCGGCGCTGATGCTGCATCACCTGACAACCAGCGCATCACAATCTCAGAAAGACAGCGCCGGTCAGTAAATATCGCGGCGGTACAATCCGTCCTGCGTCATCTGGTCGAGCTTTTCCTGCCCCACAATCGCGACGAGTGCGTCCTGCACGCCGGCCGCCATCTGCAGCCCGCCGCATACCAGGAGGGACGCGCCGCCTTCGATCCAGCGGCGAACCTCACCCCCCTGCTCCGTCACGAGATTTTGCACATAACGTTTGGGCGAAACATCGCGCGAGAAAACAAGGTCCGTTTTCGCCAGCGTGCCGTCCGCCTGCCATCCTTTGATGTCGTCGCAATAATAAAGATCGGTTTTCTCACCGCGCTCGCCGAACAGCAGCCAGGCATTACCCAGCTTCTTCGCTTGGCGGTGTTGCAGATGGGCGCGCAGTCCGGCCATGCCGGTGCCCGCGCCGATCAAAATCTGCGCGCCGTCGCCGGGGGGATGAAAATTGGGGTTAGGCCTCAGGCGCAGCTTGATCACCCCGCCGGGCGGCGCAACCTGTGTGAGCCAGCCCGACCCCAGCCCCAGACTGCCGTCATCGCGGACGGCCTTCCTCACCAGAAGCTCCATGCGTCCGCTTTGCGGCAGCGATGCGATGGAGTATTCGCGCAGCGGAAATCCCTCCAGCCGTTCCACCAGCCAGTCCAGCGCAATGCCCTCGACCTCATGCGATCGCGGCAGCCGGCTATGGGCGATGATATCGCGCAGGAAGGTCCAGTAACCCCGCCAGCGGAAACTCAATTCACCATTGAGTTTGTGCGTGGTGAGAAATTCTTCCACCGCCGCCTCGCTGTTGCGCGGCCAGATTTCCGCGATGTCTCCCGCCGTCCAGGTCAGATGCGCGGGATCACGTGGCGTCAGCGCAATATGCCAGGTCTCGCCGCCCGCGCTGCCGGGGTTGAGCTGGCGGCGCTCGGCCAGGAACCAGTCCTGCGGCGGCCCCGGCATCAGCTGCAGGGCGCTGGTGGTGGCGCCCAGCCTGGTGAGCAGCTCGCACCATTTCGTCATCGCCGCGATGTCGTCATCGCCATCGACGCAGATGACGTCGATCAGCCGCCGGGCTTTGCTCGCCGCCAGCCAGCAATCGAGACTTTTGCCGAAGCCGCAGAAAGTGGCGTCGTATTTGCGGTCGCCGCGCGCCAGCACGGCATAATGGAGTCCTTTGAAGGCGGCTGGCTGCGCCATCTGCTTGCGTTCGAAGGCGCGGGCCGAATCGGGTGCCTCCCCCGCGCCATAGGTGCTGGTCACAACCAGCAGCGTTCCCGCCTCGGCGATCTCGGCTGTGGTCAGGCTCCCCAGCGCCGCCACCTTGACCAGGCTGGCGCCGGCCAGGGCGTTGGCCGTGCGCCAGGCGATGGTTTCAGCGGCTCCGGTCTGGCTGGCGAACGCCACCAGAACCTTGCCACCGGGGGCCGGCGCGCGCCTGAAAAGGGAACCGAAAAACATGGGGGCGGCACTAACACAGCCTCAGGTCACCGCGCAAACCTTGGTTTTCCCACGATTTTTGACGAGGTGGAACTTTTCCTGCCACCGCCCAGGCCCTTCGCGCGTTCTCATGGTCCCACGAACGACTGCTCCGGGAGGTTCCGCATGTCCGCCAATATCGTCCTGATCCAGCCTCTGGTCGCGCTGATCTTCGGAATCCTGATTCTCATTCTGCCGCGACTGCTGAATTACCTGATTGCGATCTACCTGATTTTCATCGGGCTGGCGGGACTTTTCCCCCAAGCCTTCACCGCAACGACCGCGACCTAGGCCTCGGCGAAGTCGGTAGCGACAGCGTGCCGACGGAGCGACCAACGATAAAGGAGTGATGTCATGAACAGCCCAAATGAGAATAACAAAGAGAAAATGCCGGAGCATCACAGCACCGACAAACAGCCCATGACCAAGGAAGAAAAGATCGACGCGCAGATGGAAGATTCCTTCCCTGCCAGTGATCCGCCATCCTTCTCCGGTGGCAATCACATCATCGGCGCACCGACGGATCGCGAAAGCGAGTCCCCGGCCGCCGATGCACCCGAAGTGGTGGCGGCGGAAAAAAAAGTCAAAAGCGGTGACGTCAAAAAGACGGCCACTTACTGACTTTTCGAAAGGCAGTTCCACGGGTTCCGCGCAAAGTGCGGGTATCTTTTGACTCACTCTTAACGGTGCCGGCTCTACTCTGGCGATACGCGGGGGCGAACTTTGGGAGTAAGCCCTTATGAGAGAGAGCAAACAGGGCCTGCACGTCATCGGACCGGATGGTTCGATCCTGACGAGCGCCAACCTGCCACCCACCAACCTCAAACGCTGGGTGGCGCGCCGCAAGGCCGAGGTCATCGCCGCCGTCAAGGGCGGCCTGCTGACCATGGCGGAAGCCTGCCACCGCTATTCCATTTCCAACGAAGAGTTCCTGGAATGGGAACGCCATTATGAAAGCGCGGGGCTGGAAGGTCTGCGCGCGTCCGCCAAGCCGCTGCGCGGCGAAGGCACCCTGCACTAGCCTTCCAGCGCGGCCAGTACAATCGCGTCGGTGAGAAGCTGCGGCAGGATATGCGCCTTGGCGGCGCCCGGCGCGTAATAGAGATAAAGCGGCACGCCCGAGCGGCCATTCTCTTTCAGCAAAGCGGTGATTTCCGGATTGCGGTTGGTCCAGTCGGCCACCATGTAGACGACATTCTTCTGCGCGAACGCGCCTTGCACGACTTGCTTGTTCAGCACCGCTTCCTCATTCACCAGACAGGTGATGCACCAGGCCGCCGTGGCATCCACGAAAACCGGACGGCCTTGCGCGCGATACGACGCCAGTGCGGCGGCGCTGTAGGCTTCGCCGCGCGTGACCTGGGCCACGGGCGCAGCCGTGGCGCCGCGAAGCTGGCTCAGCCCCCACAGTGCGGCCAGCAACACCACCAGCGCGGCAACCGCGCCAAGGCTGCGGCCCCGCGCCGTCAGATCGCGCGTCACGCTCCACAGCCAGGCGGCCAGCGCCACGAAAATCATCGCCGCGGAAATAATTGCGACGCCGCGCGGCCCGGCCTGCTGCGCCAGCACCCAGACCAGCCAGCCGGCCGCCATATACATGGGGAATGCCAGGAACTGCTTCAGCCGCAGCATCCAGGGACCGGGGCGTGGCAGGAAGGACAAGGCGCGCGGCCACACGCCCAGAAGAATGAAGGGCAGCGCAAAGCCAACGCCCAGCGCGGCGAATATCGCCAAGGCGGCAAACGCATCCTGCGACAGCGCAAAACCCAACGCCGCCGCCATGAAAGGCGCGGTGCAGGGCGCAGCTACCGCCACCGCCAGCACGCCGGTGAAGAAAGCGCCTACCGGGCCGCTCTTGCGGGTCAGCCCCTCGCCCGCCGTGATGCTGCCCACTTCAAACACGCCGGACAGATTGAGCCCCACCGTGAAGACCAGCAGCGCGAAACCCGCCACCACCAGCGGCGACTGAAGCTGGAAGCCCCAGCCGATCGCTTCGCCGCCCGCGCGCAGGGCCAGCAGCAGGCCGCCCAACGCCGCAAAGCTGACGACCGCGCCCAGTGCGTAGGAAAAGCTTTCGCGCCGGCCCTCGGTGCCATGCTGCGCCACCGCCAGGGCCTTCATCGCCAGGATCGGCAGCACACAGGGCATCACATTGAGGATCAATCCGCCCAACAGCGCGAACAGGATCGCCAGCCAGAGGGTGAGATCGCCCTCGGTCGCCACAGCGACAAACTCAGCCGCCGGCACCGTTCCGGGCTGGGCATTCACTTCAAGCGCCTGCACCGAACCATCGGATGAGGTGAGAACCAGCAAGCCCTCCAGCGGCGCGGCGACCTTGTTGCCGGGCGTCAGGCGCAGCACCAACCCGTCCTGGACATAGCCGACAAGCTGCGGTGCGGGATTCTTGATCAGGCCGGGACGAGCGGGAAAGAAATCGGCGCTTTTGGGATGCGCCGCCACCAGCGTGGGCGCGGCGACATACAGGTCCAGCGTCTGGCCCAAGGCATATGTCATCTTCCAGGGCGATGCGACCGGCAACAGCGCGCGGGCCGCCGCGAATTCCTCTGCAACCGCCGGGTCGGGACCGCCCGCGCCCACCGGCACGTCGATCGTCAGGGTTCTTTCTTCGGGAATGCAGATATTCTTGCACACCAACCAGCTGGCGGCCGCCTTGATCGTCACCGTCTCGCCGACCTTGGCGCCCGCCGGCGCGTTGATCTTGCTCAGCAGCCAGAGCTTGCCCTCATAGCCGTAATCCATCAGCGGCCCGACCGGCACCCGCATGGGGCGCGGCCACTGAATTTCCTCAGCCGTCCAGCCCGCCGGCAAAGTCCATTCGATCACGGTGGGCGCGCCGGCATCGCCCGGATTCTTCCAGTAGGTATGCCATTCGGGCGCGATGAGTTCTTCCAGCGCGATGGTGATGCTGCCGCCGGGCGCCACGGCCCTGTCCTCCGCGACGAGACGGGCCTGGACCCGGGGCCCGTCGTCCTGCGCGAAGGCGGGCGCCGCCCAAAACAGGGCCAGGAGAAGAAAGAGGTGTTTCATGACCCTGCCCTATAGCCGTATCCCGTGCTATTCGCCAGTTACGGCAAATGGTTACAGGCAGCATATGCGGATAACAGGCGGAAAATTGGGCGGAAGGCGGCTGGTGACGCCCGAAGATGCCCGCGTACGTCCCACCAGCGACCGTACCCGCCAGGCGATCTTCAACATGCTGCGCCACAAGGATTTCGGCATCGGCTTTGAACTGGAAGGCGCGGTGGTGGCCGATCTGTTCGCTGGCACCGGGGCGCTGGGAATCGAGGCTTTGTCACAAGGCGCGCGCTGGTGCCTGATGGTGGACGACAATGCCGACAGCCGTGCACTCCAACGCGAGAATGTCGAGGCGCTGGGACTGACCGGCGCCACCCGCATCTGGCGACGCGACGCCACCGATCTGGGACCGCTGGGGCCCAGCGCCGGCGGGCCGTTCAATCTGGTGTTTCTCGACCCGCCCTATCGCCAGAATCTGATCCCGCCCACGCTGAAAAGCCTGAAGGATGGCGGCTGGCTGGCGGACAAGGCGCTGATCGTGGCGGAAAGCGACGCGGGTGAGGAAATTGATCTTGCCGGCTTCACCCTGCTGGACGAACGCACCTATGGCGAGACGCGGCTGCGGTTTCTAACGCCGACTCCCTAACTCTCCATGGCCGGGTTCACCCGGCCATCCATGGTGACCGTCACTCTGGATGGGCGGGTCAAGCCCGCCCATGGTGAGGGAGAAGTTTGGTTATCTTCGTCCGAATAACCTTTCGATATCGGCGAGCTTGAGCTCGACATAAGTCGGACGGCCGTGATTGCACTGGCCGGAATGGGGCGTCGCTTCCATCTCGCGCAGCAGCGCATTCATTTCCTCAGCATTGAGGCGGCGTCCGGCCCGCACGCTCATGTGGCAAGCCAAGGTGCCGGAGACTTCCTCCAGCCGCTCTTTCAATGACAGCGCATTGCCGGTTTCGGCGATCTCGTCCGCCAGATCGCGCACCAGGGCCTTGACGTCCAGCTGGCCCAGCATGGCGGGGACTTCGCGCACCACCACCGCATCGGGGCCGAAGGCTTCGATTACCAGGCCAAGCTCGGCCAGTTCATCGGCGCGCTCCGACACGCGCGTCACTTCGCTGGGATCCAGGTCAACGACTTCCGGGATCAACAGCGGCTGGCGCGCCACACCGCCATTGGCCAGGGCCTTTTTCATCCGCTCATAAACCAGCCGCTCATGGGCGGCATGCTGGTCGACAATGACGATGCCGTCGGCGGTCTGGGCCACGACATAGGTTTCATGCAATTGCGCGCGAGCGACACCCAGCGGCGCATCGGGCGCCGCGTCCATAGGGGCCTCTTCCATCCGCACCGACATCGGCACCGCAGAGGCATAGGATGCCGGCGCTTCGCGTACGCTTGTTGTTTGAAAGGAGACGGCGGAGAAAATATTGGGCGACTGGAACGGCGATGGTGCCTGACGCTGAAATGCGGCCAACGCACTGCCCGCCACGGTGGTGGAGGCGCGATGCCCCGCTTCGCTCAAAGCGTGCTTCAGGGCGCCCACGATAAGCCCGCGCACCAGTCCGGCATCGCGGAAGCGCACCTCGGTCTTGGCGGGGTGGACATTTACATCCACGAAGTGCGGATCGCATTCCAAAAACAGCGCCAGCGCCGGATGGCGGTCGCGCGCCAGGAAGTCGGCATAAGCGCCGCGCACCGCCCCTACCAAGAGCTTGTCGCGCACCGGGCGGCCATTGACGAACAGGAACTGCATCGCGGCATTGGCGCGATTGTAGGTGGGAAGGCCCGCATAACCCGACAGGCTGACGCCCTCGCGTTGCGCCTCGACCAGCGCGGCATTGTCGCCGAACTCCCGCCCCATGATGCGCGACAGGCGCGGCAGGCGTCCGTCCATCAAATCCGGCTCGGCGGCCAGGTCGAGCGCCCGGCGCCCGTCCAGTGTCAGCGTGAAAGCAATGTCGGGCCGCGCCATCGCCAGCCGTTTGACCATGTCGGTGATGGCGAGATCTTCCGAACGCGAAGACTTGAGGAACTTCAGCCGCGCCGGCGTGGCATAGAACAGCTCGCGCACTTCGGCGCGGGTGCCGTGCTGGCCCTTGCCGCGGAAGGCGGCTGGCATCGGTCCCTGTACCTTGCCGCCATCAACCTTGATCTCTGCCGCCTCGCTGCCCCTCGTCCTGCTGGCGAGTGAAAGCCGCGCCACCGCGCCGATCGAGGGCAGGGCCTCGCCGCGAAATCCGAGCGTGCGGATGCGCAGCAAATCCTCATCGTCCAGTTTCGACGTGGCGTGGCGGTCCACCGACAGTGCGAGGTCCGCGTACGTCATGCCGCTGCCATTGTCGGTCACGGTCATGCGCCGGCGGCCGCCGCCATCGCTGAAAATCTCGATGCGCGTGGAGCCCGCGTCGATGGCGTTCTCAACCAGTTCCTTGACGACGCTCGCAGGCCGCTCCACCACCTCGCCGGCGGCGATGCGGTTGGAGGTGGTTTCCGAGAGAAGGCGAATCGGCGAGGCCGGGCGCATGCGCTGGATGTGCTCGACCGGGCC
>JBBSKJ010000098.1:0-7823 GCA_038256475.1 Micropepsales bacterium
CGAGCCGCAGAAGATGCAGCAGGCGATGATGGACCTTTACCGCAAGGAAAAGGCCAATCCGATCTCCGGCTGCCTGCCCATCCTTTTGACCATTCCGGTGTTCTTCGCGCTGTACAAGGTTCTGTTCGTCACCATCGAAATGCGCCACGCGCCTTTCTATGGCTGGGTGCACGACCTGTCGGCCCAGGACCAGACCTCGATCCTGAACCTGTTCGGCCTCCTGCCGTTCGATCCCAATGCCTACATCCCGGCGGTGATCAGCTTCGTCTCCATCGGCGCCTGGCCGATCATCTATGGCGTCACCCAATGGATGCAGACCAAGCTCAATCCGCCGCCGCCCGATCCGATCCAGGCGCGGATGTTCGCCCTGATGCCGTTCATCTTCACTTTCATGTTCGCCACCTTCCCGGTGGGCCTGGTGATCTATTACGCCTGGAACAACCTGCTGTCGGTGGCGCAGCAATGGTACATCATGAAGCGCGAAGGCGCCGATGTGAGCTTCTTCGACAAGAAGAAGCCCAAGCTCAAAGCGGCGAATGACTGAGCCAGACGGACCGGAAGAAGCCGCCCGCAAGCTGTTCGCGGGACCGTGCGATTTCATCTGGGGCTCGACCAGCGCGCAGCAGTTGCCGCCGGAAAAGCTCAATGAGGTGGCCTTTGTCGGCCGCTCCAACGCCGGCAAGTCCAGCCTGGTGAACGCCCTGACGGGGCGCAAGGCACTGGCGCGGGTATCACAGACGCCGGGCGCCACCCGCCAGATCAACTTCTTCAACCTGGCCGACCGGCTGATGCTGGTGGACCTGCCCGGCTATGGCTTTGCCAAGCGCTCCAAGACCGAATCCGAGGCCTGGCAGGAGATGATCTTCTCCTACCTGCGCCGCCGGTCACGGCTTCGC
Organism: Micropepsales bacterium; assembly: GCA_038256475.1. Taxonomy (GTDB): domain Bacteria; phylum Pseudomonadota; class Alphaproteobacteria; order Micropepsales; family Micropepsaceae; genus Rhizomicrobium. The sequence goes on from JBBSKJ010000098.1 coordinate 897, forward strand.
CGCGTCCTGCTCCTGATCGACGCGCGGCGCGGGGTGATGGACAGCGACGAGATGGTGATGAACCTGCTGGACCAGACCGCCGTCTCCTACGGACTGGTGCTGACCAAGGGCGACGCGCTCAAGGCACCCGAACAGGCGCCGGCGCTGGAGGCGGCGCGCGCCGCCGCCGTCAAGCACACCGCCGCGCTGGCTGAGGTGCAGTTAACCTCCTCGTTCAAGGGTGACGGCATAGCGGGTCTGCGCACGCATCTCGCGTCATTTGCCCAATAAGCCGTAGAAACGCCGGATTTGCCGCGCTATAACGCGCCGCTTTCAAAGCGGGCGACGCCATGGCCGGTTCCTCCGACGATACGCCTGAAGATCGCACCCTCAGGACCCAGGCGCGTTGGCGCCAGACGGGCCGGGTGCTGGTCGAGGCGTTGCCCTACATTCTGAAATACGACCAGAAGACCATCGTGGTGAAGTATGGCGGCAACGCCATGACCGGCAGCGGCACCGACGACTTCGCCCAGGACATCGTCCTGATGAAGCAGACCGGCATCGATCCGGTGGTGGTGCATGGCGGCGGCCCCCAGATCGGGGCGATGCTCAAGCGGTTGAACATCAACTCGACCTTCATTGATGGCCTTCGTGTCACCGATCAGGCGGCGGTGGAAATCGTCGAGATGGTGCTGACCGGCTCGATCAACAAGCAGATCGTCACCGGCATCAATGCCGCGGGCGGCCGCGCCGTCGGCCTGTCGGGCAAAGACGGCAATCTGGTGATCGCGCGCAAGGTGGCGATGACCCAGACCGATCCCAAGACCGGCCAGAAGGTGGCGGTGGACATGGGCTTTGTCGGCGAGCCCGACACGGTCAATCCCGAAGTGCTGCATTCGATCATGAAATCGGAAACCATTCCGGTGATCGCGCCCATCGGCGTGGGCCGCAAGGGCGAGACCTTCAACATCAATGCCGACACCGTGGCCGGTGCGGTGAGCTGCGCGCTGAAGGCCGAGCGCCTGATCCTGCTCACCGACGTCGAAGGCGTGCTGGACCAGGACAAGAAGCTGATCTCCAAGCTCAGCGTCCGCGAAGCCCGCGCCCTGATCGCCAATGGCACGATTTCGGGCGGCATGATCCCCAAGATCCAGACCGCGATCGACGCGGTGGAAGGCGGCGTCAACGCCGCCGTCATCCTGGATGGACGCATTCCCCATGTGCTGCTGCTCGAACTCTTTACCGAGCATGGCGCGGGCACGCTGATTACCCAGGAATGATGCGCACGTTTGCGTTGATGCTGCTGGCCCTGGCAGGCCTTGCCGCGCCTGCCATCTGGTCGCCGGCGCAAGCGGCGCTGACGCTGTGCAACCGCACCAGCTACATCCTCTATGCCGCGACCAGCGCGATCCAGAGTCCGCGCAGCGAGACCCAGGGCTGGAGCCGGATCGCGCCGGGCGATTGTCACATGGCCCGCAAGGAGGCGCTGACCGCCGAGACCTATCTGGTGCACGCACGCACATCCCTGGCCCATTCGGGACCGGCGCGCGCCTGGGGCGGCAACTATCCCGTCTGCGTCAAGGACGCCAATTTCTCCACCCGCCAGGGCGTCACCCAGCCCTATTGCACCGCCGACGATACCTTCGCCCTGCCCTTCGCCCCGCTCGACAATCGCGGGCGGTCGGTCTGGACCATGCATTTCGACGAAACCCCCGCCATGACCATGGCCCAGGCGCAGCTGGCCGGGGTCAAGCGGCTCCTGAAGGACAATGGCTACAAGATCGCCCGCATCGACGGTGCGCCCGACAAGACCACCGGCGTGGCGCTGGCCGATTTCCGCAAGAAGATGCGGTTCAAGGAAAGCGACGGCAATGTCGAGCTGTTCAGCGCCCTGGAAAATACGGCGCGCAAGTCCATCGCGCCCGCGGGCTATACCGTCTGCAACGACGGCAAGGAGGCGTTGCTGGTGGCGCTGGCGCAGCGTGATGGCGGCAAGGCGGTGTCGCGCGGCTGGTGGACGGTGCACCCCGGAGCCTGCGCCCGGGCGATCACCACGCCGCTCGCCAGTGAAGCAGTCTTCCTGGCGGCGCAGCGCAAGTCCGGCGCCAGCATGGTCACCGGCGCGGAGCGTTTTTGCATCGCCCAGGCGGCGTTCGAGATTCAGGGCGCGGGCAATTGCAAGACGCGCGGATTGGGTGAAATCGGCTTCGCCCGCACCGACACCAAGGGCCGTGGCGGCTTTGTCGCCCGGATAGGCCCCGTGGGTCTTGTTAAGTAGCTATGCGGGTATGTTGAAATAGTTGAGATGCCAGCGCATCTCTTCCTTGCTCAGCGGAAATCCGACGCCGCCCCTGGCCGGCATGACGTCGCGCGACGGCAGCTTCATGATGAAGGTCTGGATCTTGAAGGCGACACGCATGGACAGATGCGCGTGCCAGGTCAGCGCGATGATCGGCTTGGCATTGCCAGCGGTCAATATCTTCTTGACCGTCTGGTCGGTAACATTGGCCAGCACCGCCAGGGCGGCGACCACGACCTCGCGCTTGCCCGCCTGCGCCGCCTGTTCGACGAACAGTGTGTCCAGCTGGCCGTCCTTGCGCGCGGCCGCCACCGCGTCCGCCGGCGACACCGACTGATCCTCATGGTCCGCATTCTCCTCCAGCCGCGCGCGCAGCTCACGGTTGAGATGGATGCGGGTGGTATCGGACAGATCGTTGCGCGCCGCCAGCCGTTCCAGAATGGAAGCGCCGACAAGGCTGCCGATACGGCGGATGGCGCGGGCCGACAGGTCGGCGCGCAGCGCCAGCGGCATATGCCAGGCGCTGATCTCCTCGGCCTGTTCGACAATCTGCTCCATCGTTTCCTTGCGGATACGGGCATCGCGGTTGACCAGCAGCGCCGCCACCGCCGGAACATTCAGCGACTGGACCAGGTGATCGCTGACATCCTCGTTCAGCGGCTTGCGGCTGGCGATCGCGGTCAGCGCTTCCTGGATCTGGCCGCAGGCAATGATTTCGATCAGGTCGGCATCCGACAGCAGCGGCGAGTATTGCAGGATCGGCGCGGCGACGAGCGCATTGACGTCGCGCGCCAGGATCAGCGCGATGTCGCGCGGCACGCAGTCCAAGGCCTTGACCTCTTCGGCCAGGATGGCGCGCACCCGCACTGCGGCGTCCCGCGCCAGGCATTCCAGGGTTTCGATGGTAAGAGCGAAGACGTGCGAGCTTTCGCGTTCCGACAGGCCCGGCATCAGCCGGGCGATCTTGACCGCGAGTTCCGCGCGCACATCTTCATTTTCGTCGTCGGCGAGCAGCCGGTTGGTCGCGGCGGGCGCGCTCCGGTTGGCCGCCACGGCGGCGCGCGTCGCCGGCGCGCCATGGGCGGCAAGATATTGCAGCACGTCGGCGCCGGCATCGCTGCGCGACGCCAATTGGATGGCGCCTTCCGGATGCTGGGTTCGAATATCCAGAATATCCAGGGCATCGCGCGGGTCGAGGCCCGGCTTGGCGGTAGCAGATGGCGGTTGGCTCATAAATCCTCTTTTTGCTTTTGGTCATAGTGGCTGGGGTGCTTTAACGGCGGCTAAAGAGGTATGGTGGACGCCTGTTAACGGTTCTTGCGCAAGGACTTGGCCCGGGCCATGGTCCGCCCATGAAAAGCCCGGCCAGCGCGGAAAAAGACCGGAAATCACCCGATCAGCGGCCGGACTTCCGACACGTTAAAAGTTGGATTTTCGACCTCGACAACACGCTCTATTGCGCGGGCAACGGCATCTTCGCGCAGATTGAATCGCGCATGACCGATTATCTGGCCGCCTTCCTGAAGCTGCCGCGCGACCAGGCCCGCATCCGGCAGAAGGAGCTTTATCGCAAGTATGGCACCACCCTGAACGGTCTGATGCGCGAACATGACTGCGATGCGGAGGATTATCTGGGCTTCGTGCACGACATTGATCTGGGCGCGCTGGGGCCCGACGCCGGCCTGAGCGCGGCGCTGGCCGCGCTGCCGGGCGAGCGCTTTGTCTTCACCAATGGCTGCCGCAACCATGCCGCGCGCATCCTGGACCGGCTGGATCTGGGCCATCTGTTCGATGCGGTTTGGGACGTGCGCACCATGGGCTTTGCCCCCAAGCCGCAGACCGCCGCCTATGACAGCGTGGTGGCGGCGGGCGGGGTGAATCCGGCCCAATCTGCCATGTTTGACGATATCGCCCGCAACCTGGTTCCGGCCCGCGCGCTTGGCATGACCACTGTATGGTTGAAAACCGACGCGCCCTGGGGCAATCACGGCCCGCTGATGGATGTGTCCGCCGGCGATATCGACCATGAGACCGAGAATCTCACCCAGTTCTTGCAGAGCATCAGGATTTGACCATGAGTGATTTGAGCGCCGCCATCACCGCCGCCTGGGACAAGCGCGAAACGCTGGGCGTGACCTCAAAGGGCGCGGAACGCGACGCGGTGGAAGCCGCGCTGGACGCGCTGGACAATGGCTCCTTGCGGGTCGCCGAGAAAATCGACGGCACCTGGAAGGTGCATGAATGGCTGAAGAAGGCCGTGCTGCTGTCCTTCCGTCTGAACGACATGAAGCTGATCCCCGGCGGTCCCGGCGGCGCGGTGTGGTGGGACAAGGTGGATTCCAAATTCACCGGCTGGACGGAAGAAAAATTCCGTGCCGCCGGTTTCCGCGCCGTGCCGGGCGCCATCGTGCGCCGAAGTGCCTTCATTGCCAAAGGCGCGGTGTTGCTGCCCAGTTTTGTCAATGTCGGCGCCCGCGTCGGCGAAGGCACCATGATCGACACCTGGGCCACGGTCGGTTCCTGCGCCCAGGTTGGATCGCACTGCCATATCTCCGGCGGCGCAGGGCTTGGCGGCGTGCTGGAACCGCTGCAAGCCGCTCCCACCATCATTGAAGACAATTGCTTCATCGGCGCCCGCGCCGAAGTGGCCGAAGGCGTGATCGTGGGCGAAGGCAGCGTGCTGTCGATGGGGGTGTACCTGTCGGCCTCGACCAAGATCATCGACCGCGCCACCGGCGAAGTGCATATGGGCAAGGTGCCGCCCTATTCGGTTGTGGTGTCGGGTTCGCTGCCTAGCGACAAGGGTCCTAATCTGTATTGCGCCGTGATTGTGAAGCGCGTGGACGAGAAAACCCGCGCCAAAACCTCAATCAACGAACTGCTGCGTGACTGATGACCACTTCGAGCAATACAGAGATTGACGCCCTGGCCCTGGCCCAGGCCCTGATCCGCCGCCCTTCGGTGACGCCGAAGGATGCTGGCGCGCTGGACGTGCTGGAAGCGGTGCTGAAGGAACTGGGTTTCACCACCCATCGCCTGCCCTTCGGCGATGTCGACAATCTCTATGCCCGGCTGGGCGATGCCAGTCCGCATTTCTGCTTTGCCGGCCATACCGACGTGGTGCCGGTGGGCGAAGGCTGGCAGCAGGAGCCCTTCGCCGCCACGGTGAAAGACGGCATGCTCTATGGCCGGGGCGCCGCCGACATGAAATCGGCCATCGCCGCCTTTGTCGCCGCTGTTTCAAAAACCGGCGTGCCGAAAGGTTCCATAAGCCTTCTGATCACCGGCGATGAAGAGGGCATGGCGATCAACGGCACCGTCAAGCTGCTGGAATGGCTCAAGGCCCGCGACGAGAAGATCGACCATTGCGTGGTGGGCGAGCCCACCAGCGTGGGCAAGGCCGGCGACACGCTCAAGATCGGCCGTCGCGGCTCGATCAATTTCAAGCTGACGGTGCGCGGCATGCAAGGCCATGTTGGCTATCCGCAAAAAGCGAAGAATCCGATCCCGGTGCTGGCCGAGCTGGTGACCCAGCTGGCGAGCCACAAGCTGGACAAGGGCAACGATCACTTCGATCCCTCGACCCTGGCCTTTACCACCGTCGATGTCGGCAACGACGCCACCAATGTGATCCCGGGCGAGGCGCGCGCCGCCTTCAACATCCGCTTCAATGACAAGCACACGCCCGACAGCCTGAACAATTGGGTGAACGACCGCATCAGCCAGGTCGCCCGCCAGTCGGGCTGCCAGATCGACGTCACCTCCCAGACCAGCGGCGTCTCGTTCCTGACCGCGCCGGGCAAGTTCACCCAGCTGGTCAGCGACACGGTGGCCAGCGTCACCGGCCAGTCGCCGCTCTTCTCCACCAGCGGCGGCACCTCCGACGCGCGCTTCATCAAGGATTTCTGCCCGGTGGTGGAACTTGGCCTGGCCGGCGCCACCATGCACAAGGCCGACGAATGCGTGGCGGTGGAGGAGATCGTGTCCCTCACCGATATCTACGCCGCGTTGCTCAACGCCTATTTCGCAAAGCCGCCCATTTGAGCATGGCGCCCATCGGAATTTTCGATTCCGGCATGGGCGGGCTGACCGTGATGCGCGCCTTGAAAGCGCGATTGCCCAATGAATCCTTCGTCTATCTGGGCGATACCGCGCGGCTTCCTTACGGCACCAAAAGCGTCGACACGGTGACGCGTTATGCGGTGCAGGCATCGGCCGCACTGATGAAACATGACATCAAGCTGCTGGTGGTGGCCTGCAACACCGCAAGCGCCGCCGCCCTGCCGGTCCTGGCCGAAACGCTCGCGCCTTTGCCGGTGGTGGGCGTGATCGAACCGGGCGCGCAGGCCGCCATCGCCGCTGCGCCGGACGGCCCCATCGCCGTGATCGCCACCGAAGGCACGGTGAGAGGCGGGGCCTATGTCCGCGCCATCCAGGCCATCGCCCCGCACATGCCGGTGGTGCAGCAGTCCTGCCCACTGTTCGTGGCGCTGGCGGAAGAAGGTTTGCGCAACGGGCAGATCGCCGAACTGGCGGCGCAGCGTTATCTGGTGCCCTTGCTGGCCACCATGCCGCGCCCGCGCGCCCTGGTGCTGGGCTGCACCCATTTCCCGGTCCTCAAAGACACCATCGCCCGGATTGCCGGCCCC
>JBBSKJ010000099.1:0-7792 GCA_038256475.1 Micropepsales bacterium
AGCAGCGCCGATAGCGTGGTTTTGCCCGAACCGCTGCGTCCCACAATGCCGATCATGGCGCCGGCGGGTATTTTTAGCGACACATCGCGCAGGGCCGGCTTGTCGTTGCCGGGATAGCGGAAGGTGACTTTTTCAATCTCGATGGCACCGGAAAGCGGCGGGGTAAGCCCGCGCGAACCGCTGTTCTCGCCGGGACGATTCATCACTTCGCCCAGCATCTCCACCGACATCATGACTTCCTGATAGTTGTTCAGCAGGCCGATGAGCTGCAGCACCGGCGAGATCACCCGCGCGGAGAGCATGTTGAAGGCCACCAGCCCACCAACGGTGAGATGTCCTTCAAAGACCAGGAAAGCGCCGGTGATCACCACCGTGATGGTGAGCGCTTTTTCGATGAAGCCCGAAAAGGTATTGGCCGCCAGCGAAATCTTGCCGACCTGGACATAGGTGTTGACCGCATCGGCCGCGGCATTGTCCCATTCTTCCTCGCGGCGCGGCTCCAGATTCAGCGCCTTGATGGTGCGCATGCCGTGCACGCTTTCCACCAGCATGGACTGGCGCTGGGCTTCGGCCTGATAGAGATGATGCAGGCGGCGGCGATACGGCCCCAGCATGCAGGCAATCACCAGGCCCATCAGCGCGGTCACGCCCAAGACCACCATGGTGAGCTCGACGCTGTACCAGAGCAGCAGTGGGAGGAAGACGAACAGCGCCGGCAGGTCCAGCAGCGTGCCCAGCAGGCGGCCGGTGAGGAATTCGCGGATCTGCGTGCCCTGCTGCATATGCTTGGTGACGACACCGGCCCGGCTGGTGTCGAAGAAGCTGATCGGCAGGCGCATCAGATGCCGGAAGGTGGTCTGGGCCAGACGGATGTCGATGCGGCTGGCGGTGCGCAGAACGAAATAGCCGCGCAACCAGCTGAAGATGGCATCGAACAGGATGGCCGCGATGACGCCGGCGGTAATCACCACCAGAGTGGAAATGCTGAGATAGATCAGAACGCGGTCGATCACGATCTGGAAGAAGATCGGCACCGCCAGCGCCAGAACATGCATGGCCAGGGCCGCGATCACCACGTTGCGCAGAAGTGCGCGCTGACGCCAGAATTCCGGGCCGAACCAGGACAGGCCGAATTTCTTGGCACCATCGCCCGCCTTGTAGACGCGCTTGAGTAGTACGACCTCGCCGGTCCAGTAGGTCAGGAACTTTTCGCGCTCGACCGGGAACAAATTGGCCTGCGGCACTTTGGGATTGAAGACGATAATCTGTTCGCCGCTCGTTTCCGCCTGTGCCTCGCCTTGCGCATCGCCGCCGACCTTCAGCACCACGAACCAGGCGCCACTGTTCAGCCGCACCAGGAACGGCGCCTGCTTCTGAAGCTTGCTCAGTCGCTTCCAGTCCATTTTCTGAACTTCGGCCTTGAGGCCTTCGGCACGCGCCATGCGCAGCAGCGCGCGCGCGTCCGGCTCATGGTCCGCGCCATAGACATGGTTCAGGCGGGTCAGGCTCCAGTCCAGTCCGTGATGCCGCGCCACCGCCGCGAGCGCGCGAATGCCGCTGTCATGGCGCTCGGTCGCGGCCTCAGCAGATGCCTTTTGCGGCTCGATGCGGGAAATGGGTGTCATTACGATCTCTACGGAAAAGGTCGCTGCGGAGGCGGCGGGGCAGCAGGCGGCTGCGGCGCGTCCGGCCTGATGCTCTCACGGCGAAACTGGGGAGCGACCGGCGGCGGTTGCGGGCCCACTTGTGGTTTGGGCGCTGCCGGCGCGGGCGCGGGTTGCCCAGGTGCTGCCTGCGCGGGCGCTGCGGGTTGCGGTCTGGCCGCTTGCGGTTGGTTCGCCTGCCGGATCATTTCGGCGGTCTTGGCGATTTTCTCGGAGGCATACAGGAACTGGTCCATGCCCATCACCACGCGATGGCTGAACACCTGGCGCGGCTTGCCGTCTGGGCCATGTTCAGTCGGAGAATAAGAGATCAGGTCCAGCCGCACGATCCCGTCAATGATCGCGATGCGGCCGATTCCGTCGGCGAATGTTTCGTGACCCATGCCTGTCCCAGCCAAAAAGGCGCTTGTATCCGGACAGCTTCATTCAAGAAGCAGACCAGCCGCAGGACAAGAGGCGTTAAGCTTAATAGACCGGGCCGCGTCCGCGCGGGCCCGCAACTTTCTGGCCGATAGGGCCGGGCGGGAAGGTTCGGCTGAGGAAAGCCGCGACTTTTTCCAGCGCCTGCCGGTTAACCCCAGCCTCGGCCGCGCCATTGCGGGCAAGCGTATGTCCCACACCGGGAATGATCACCAGTTCGGCCGGAACATTCTTGGCCCGCAAGGCAGCATGGAACTTCTGCGCCTGGTCGGGTGGAATCCTGGCGTCGGCCCCGCCATGGACGATCAGGAAGGGTGGGCTGGTGACAGATATATAAGACAGCGGACTGGCAATGCGGGCCAGGCCTGGCGGACAGCTTGCCGGCGGGCAGCCCAGCAGTTCGGCATCGGCCAAGGTCTTCAAGTCCATTGCCCCCGACCAGCTGACGACCGCCTGCACGCAGTCGGGCGGGGTGTTGCTGGCTTCGCCCGCCGGCGCGAACAGCGGAACGCCGCAAGCCACGCCCGCCAGGGCCGCGAGATGGGCGCCGCCGGAGAAACCCCACACCGCGACGCGGGTGGTGTCGATATTGTATTCGCCGGCTCGCGCGCGCAGCCAGCGGATCGCCGATTTCACATCCTGCAGCGCGGCGGGAAAGCGCGCCTCGCCCGACAGACGGTAATTCACGCTGGCGATGACATAGCCCTGCGCCGCCAGACCGGCGAGCGCGGCGGGGAAATCCTCGATCGCCGCGGCATGGCGGGTGTCGGTGCCGCCATGGACAAACACCATCAGCGGCAAGGGATAGCCGCGCGGCTGCGGCTGATAGAGGTCCAGGGTCAGCGGGCGAAAGCCCTGCAGCGTCTGATAGGTCACATCGAACTGCGCGGCTACGCCGTCGGGAAAAGCCAGGCGCTGCGGACCATAGGTCTTACCCAACGGCGCTCGCATCGCGGGCGCGGTGGCAACGGGCGACGGCGCGGACGGTGCGGCACTGACGGGCACGGGTGTGGCGGGCGCGGAAGTAACCGGGGTCGGCGCGAGCGCGGCAGGCGCACCAACCGCCTCGGTCGCGGCGCGCAAGGCGGGAGGAGAGGCTGGCGCCGGTGCGCTGTCCGAAGGGGCGGTCGCCCAGCCCTGCGGGGCGGGACCTGTGAGCGGCGCGACCTGAACCGGGACGGGACGCGGCACGGAAGGGGCGGATTGCGGCGGCGCGCTTGCAGGCGTTGCCGTTTCCCAGCCACCGGGCCCAATCCTGGCATCGGTCTGGGCGCAGACAGGAGCGCCCGCCAATAGCGGCGAAAGGACGAATGCCCAAAAGGAAAGCCGCAACGATCGCAAGGAATCTCCCGGCGCCTTTGACACAACGAGGTCAGACCGGCGCGAATCAAAAAATACTATGTTTCAGGCCTTGCGGGAATGTTTCCGGCCTTGCGGGTCAGGGCCCGGGCAAGGCCAGTCCCAACGCCAGAGCGGGGTTGGTCTTGGTCATCAGATTGATGTCGGCGACCGGGATGCCTTCCTTGTGCATCGCCCGCATGAATTCCAGGAAGCCGTGGGGCTGCAGCGGATAGTTGGTGCCGGGCGGCACACTCCCCAGATCGCTGGACATAATGCAGTGTTTGGGGCCAACAGCGCGGATCATGTCGGCATAGCTTTTCAGCTTTTCGGCCTGCTCATTGCCCAGCGTGGAGAGATAGGCGAATTCCAGATATGCGCCCTCAGCCCCGGCCTGGCGCATCTCTTCGACCGTCCAGCCCATGGCGGGGGCATGGGTGACCACGATATGCCTGACGCCCCGGGCCCTGGCTTCGCGGATGATCATCAGGCCCTCTTGCGGCGTGGCATGGCCGGTTTGCAGCACCAGCCCCGGCTGGGTGCCGATCCAGGCGATCAGCTCCAGCACGCTGGGCAGCAGCTTGCCGTCCTTGGAGATCGGCACCGAAGGCTGGTTTCCGGCCCGCTTGGCGGGCGTGTCATTGTCAAAGGTGGGAAGCCATATCACCCGGCCATAACCGCCCTGGGTGGCGACCATGCGCTTGACCGCTTCCAGGTTTATGCCGCCCAGCGCAATGTTCTGGGTAACGCCGCCGAAGATCTCGAAGCCCGGCACCTGTTTGCGCATCAGATAGGCCAGCGAGGCAGTGGGCTGCCAATGGTTCTTCATCACCATGCCGCGCATGCCCAGGGATTTGCTTAAGCGCGCCAGGTCGTCGGCATCAATGGCGCGCGCGACGCTGTCAGGGCCCTGATGGACGTGAAAGTCGATGGCGCCGTTCAGATCGAGCGCTTCGCTCTGGGCCTGTGCGCTCTGAAACCCCGCCATCACCAGACCCAGGGTCAAAAGCACAAACCTCCTGGCGCCCATCGTCATGCCGGCATTCCTTCGCATTTTGCCCGCGCATCACGCAGCGCCAGCCGGTTCAGCAAATAGTCCACTTCGGCGCGCCCGGCCGCGGTCAGCGCCGTAAAGGGTTTGCGCATGGCGTCCGACGCCAGAATGCCCCGGCGCTTGAGAATGTATTTGCGCACCGCCAAGCCAACGCCGGCCTGCTGTTCATAGCGCAGCAGCGGCAGATGGGCGTCGAACAGGTCATGAGCGGCATCGCGCCGGCCCTGCGCCGCCAGCCTTACGCATTCCACCAGCATGTCGGGAAAGGCATAGCCGGTATTGGCGCCGTCCACGCCGCGATCCAGTTCAAAGTCCAGGAACAACCCATTGTTGCCGACCAGGATCGAGATGTGACGCATCGCGCCGTCTTTTTCATATCCTCTGAGGGTGCTGATTTTTTCCAGACCCGGCCAGTCTTCATGCTTGAGCACCATCAGCGAGGGGTTTTCGGTGACGATGCGCCGGATCACGGACGGGGCCATCACCACATCGGTCACTTGCGGAAAGTCCTGCAGCACCCAGGGCACATCCGCACCGATCGCGTCCACGGCGCCGCGGAAATAGCCGGCGATCTGGTCGTCGGTCCGCAGGACACCGGGCGGGTTGATCATCACCCCCGCCGCGCCCGCGTCCATCACGCCCCGCGCCAGGGCGCGCATGGCGGCAAAGCCGGGCGAAGACACACCGACGATCACCGGCCTGCCGCTGGCGCGCGTGATCACCCGCTGGGCCACCGCCAGTGCCTCGCCTGCATCCAGCTTGCCCGCCTCACCCAGCACGCCCAGCACCGTCAGGCCGTCACAGCCGACCTCGAAATAGAAATCCACCAGGCGGTCAATAGAGGTCCAGTCGATGGCGCCGTCGTCATGGAAGGGGGTGGGTGCGATGGCGAAGACGCCGGCGGCTTTGTTATCCAGAGACACGAAAAATACCTTGCTGTGCGGCGAGACGATGCCGCGCAGGGAAGGCTTCGTCTAACGAAATCCCGCAAACCTCACTTCGCATGTGCAGTATGTATACAAAAACTAACTTCTTAGATGGTAACGATCCCATAAATGATGGTAACGGTCCCATACGAGACCAAAGAATTTGTGTGGGATGGATACGCAATTTCTCGAAAGCTTCCTGTTGGTGGTCGAGCATGGCTCGGTCGCGGAAGCCGCGCGCCGGCTCAATCTGACGCCCGCAGGCGTCACCCAGCGGCTCAAGGCGCTGGAACAGGAGCTGGGCATGGCGCTGGTCTCGCGCTCCGGGCGCACCGTGCGGCCCACCGAGGCGGGATGGTCCATCCTGCCCCAGGTGCAGGCGCTGCTGGCCGGGGTGCGCGACCTGCGCAACATCGCCAATGAGAAAAGCTTTGCGGGCAAGCTGAACCTGGGCGCGATCCCCAGCGCCCTGACCGGCCTGTTGCCGCCGATCCTGTCGACGCTGGCGGAGAAATACCCCCTGGTGACGCTGTTCGTGCATCCCGGCTCTTCCAACGATCTTTATGCCAAGGTGATCAGCGGCGAGCTGGACGCCGCCGTGATCGTCGAGCCGCAGTTTTCGCTGCCCAAGACCTGCGACTGGGCGACATGGCGCGCCGAGCCCCTGATCGTGCTGGCGCATCGCGGCATCGCCGAGCGCGACCCGCATGCCATCCTGGAGCGCCACCCCTTCATCCGCTACGACCGCAAGCAGTGGGGCGGGCGGCTGGCCGACGATTACCTCCAGCAAAATGACCTGGCGGTGAGCGACCGGTACGAGCTGGATTCGCTGGAAACCATCGCAGTGCTGGTCGACCGGCAACTGGGTGTGTCGCTGGTGCCTGATTGGGCCCCGCCCTGGCCCGAAGGGCTGACGCTGCGCAAGCTCACCCTGCCCTTGTCATCCCAGAAGCGGCGGGTGGGTGTGTTGTGGCGCCGCTCCACACCCCGTATCCGGCTGGTGCAGGCGCTGCTGACCGAACAGCTGGAAATGGCCGGCGATACGCCTGTGCGCAAGGCGGGCTAGAGGCCCACCCTCCCTCTTCGTTCCACCCGGCCGAAAAAGAAACGGCCGGCGCCACTTTCGCGGCCCCGGCCAAGGAGGGAACCAATTTCGGTACGGCTTAGAGATTGCCTCTCAGGCCGATGGTGAAGAAGCGGCCGGTATCGTCGTGGTTGGCGTTGGTCGGATAGAACAGACCGGGGTTCGAACCATTGGTCGCGGCCAGCGGCGCGCGGGTGTTGCCGATATTGTTGACCGTGAAATACATATTGGCATCGCCGCCCCACATGTCGAACTTCTTGTCGACCGTCACGTCCAGGACATTGTAGGAATTGATACGCGGCACCGCATAATTCTGCGAAGTCGCCGTGACTCGAGCATTGTTCCGCTTGAAACCGCTCAGCCACTGGTTCTGCATGCTGAAGCCCCAGTCGCCCACCGAATAGTTCAGGAAAGTGGTCTGGCGGGTCTTCGGGGCGACCTGCCAGGTCGGAGATGCGCCCGGCAGCTGGATCGTGGTGTTGACCGGCTGATAGCTGGCCAGGTGACGGAAGTTCAGCGAGCCCGGCAGCTCCGCCATGAGGTCCGCCAGTTCGAAGGTGTAGTTGACCTCCAAGTCCCAGCCTTCGATCTGCTGCTGCGCCGCGTTGAGGGGCGAATTGAAGATGACCGACGGATAGTTGGCCGGGGTGGTATAGGCCGGATCGCCCGGAGAAAGCGGACGGGTATACAGGCTGCAGAGCGGGCTGGTGTAGGTGGGCGCGCTGGCGATACAGAGGTTCTGAACCGCCACGTTCTGGCCGCTGATGAAGGCGATGGCGTTCGACATATGGGTCTGGAAATAGTCCAGGGAGACCACAAGGCCCGGGATGAAGTCCGGGGTCAGCACAATGCCGGCCGTATAGGTGCGGGCGACTTCCGGCACCAGGGCAGCGTTGCCCTGTGTCTGCAAGCGCGTGCTGTTGTTGCCGGTCGTCAGCAGGTCGGTAAAGCCCGTCGAGGAGATGCCCACGGGCTGGAACAGGTCGTTCAGGTTGGGGGCGCGAATATCGACCGAGGTGGTGCCGCGGAAACGGACCGTTTCGTTCACGTGCCAGTCCAGGCCGATCTTCCAGGTATAGGCCTCACCCGAGGAGGAATAGTTGGTGTAGCGGCCCGCAATGTTGGTCGACAGGTCCGCGATCAGCGGAATGTCCTTGAGCAGCGGCACGTTTGCTTCGAGTGCGAATTCATAAACATTGTTGCTGGCATAGACCGGAGCGTTGACGTTCTGGGTCCAGCGCACCGGCGCGGTGTTGCCATTCACAAGGCACATGCGCAGGCCCGAGCAGTTGACGAACTCGGTCGG
>JBBSKJ010000100.1:0-7771 GCA_038256475.1 Micropepsales bacterium
CCGCTAATCGCGGGTCATGCCTTACCCATCTTGCAGACTTCTTTCCACTCATTGTCCCGAACTGGCTGCACCGACAGGCGGAAGCTTTTGACCAGGCTCATCTCGGACAGCTTGGGATTGGCTTTCACCTCCGCCAGCGTCACCGGCTGCGGCATGTCCTTGAGAGCCTTGACCACCACAAGCCCGAACTTGCCGGCTTCGTCGGTGGGGTCAGGACGGTATTCACCGATCACTTCGACAATGCCCACGATCCGCTTCTCATCGCCGGTGTGATAGAAAAAGCCCAGATCGCCCTTCTTCATCGCCTTCATGTTGCCGGCGGCGGTCCAGTTGCGTACCCCGCTCCAGGGTTCGCCCTTGGCGCCTTTCTTCTTCTGCATCTCCCAGGAGAAGGTTTCCGCTTCGGTCTTGAACAGCCAGTACGCCATCACGTCCGCCTTTGCTTATTTCTCGGCTTTCAGAGGCCGGCCCATCAGCCGCATCACCGCCTCGCCCGGCGGCAACGCGCCGCTGAGTAGATCGGCCACCGCTTCCGCGATCGGCATTTCGACATTCACGGCTTTGGCGCGCGCCACCAGCGCGGGCGCGGTATCCACGCCCTCGGCCAGCGCACCCGCCGGCGCCTTGGCTTCGCCCAGCGCCACGCCGAAGGAAAAATTGCGCGAGGATTTGCTGGTGGCGGTGAGCACCAGATCGCCCAGGCCCGAAAGGCCCATCAGGGTTTCGCGTTTGGCGCCCAAGGCTTCGCCCAGCCGCGCCAGCTCCGCGAAGCTGCGCGCCAGCAGCGCCGCGCGGGCATTCTCGCCCAGCCCCATGCCTTCGACCACGCCGCAGGCTATCGCATAGACATTCTTGGCCGCCCCGCCCAGCGCCACGCCGGTAAGGTCATCGCTGGCATAGGGACGAAAGGTGGCCGATCCCAGGCTGGTCTGCAGCGTGGCCGCGAGATCGCCTTTCGCGGCGATGGTGACAGCGGTGGGAAGGCCGCGCGCCACATCGCGCGCGAAGGATGGTCCCGACAGGATGGCGGCCTGCGCTTGCGGCGCGGCCTGGGCCAGCACTTCGGTCACCAGCTTGCCGCTGCCCAGTTCGATACCCTTGGCGCAGATCACCAGCGGGGTGCCGGGCGCAATCAGCGGCTTCAGCCGGTCGGCAAAGCCGTGCAGCACCTGCGCCGGAACCACCAGCAGCAGGGCGTCGGCCTTGGCGGCCTGCGCCAGATCGCCGGTGGCGATCAGTTCCTTCGGCAAGGACACGCCCGGCAGGAAGCGGTTTTCGCCGCGCTCATGGATAGTGGCCAGGACATCGTCCTCGCGCACCCAAAGCGTGGTCTTGCGGCCCGCCGCCAGCGACGCCAGCGCCAGGGCGGTGCCCCAGGCGCCTGCGCCCAGCACCGCGATATGGGAAAAGGGGGATACAGACATCAATTCGTTGGTTGTTTATTCAGCTTGAGACCCTATCTTGCCCCTGTATGGCCGCAAAGCCGGGTTGCCCGCAAACCGCCCGATTTTCTCCCCATTGCCGTGTGAGTCTCCCAAGATGCGCCGTTTTCCCCTATTGATTGCCGCCTTCTCCATCGTCTGCCTGGCTGGTGCCGGACAGCCGGCGCCCCAGCGCATGTATCCGTCCTTCAGCGCGCAGGAGAAAGCCCATCTCGACCGGATCAGCGCCTATCTGAACGGCATCCGTACGCTGCGCAGCGAATTCGTCCAGATCGGCCCCGAAGGCGGCGCTGACCAGGGCGAGCTCTATATCGAAAAGCCCGGTCGCATCCGCTTTGCCTTCCGCGCGCCCAATCCGGTGAGCATCGTCGCGACGGGCGGCCGGATCTATGTGAAAAATGCCCGGCTCAACACGGTCGACAATTATGATCTCGACGATACGCCGCTCGGGCTGCTGCTGAATGCGAAGGTGGACTTGGCGCGCAACAAGGCGGTGCTGGGCGTGGCCGAGCAGGACGGTGCGCTGATCGTGCGCGCCCGCACCAGCACCAACCGCAACACCTCCAACATCACGCTGGTCTTTTCCGCGCCCACCATCGAGCTGCGGCAATGGACGGTGAAGGACAATCAGGGCGGTATCACCACCGTGGCGCTGCAGGGCGCACAGATTGGTGGCAACCTGGATCAGGCGCTGTTCGCCGTGCCGGTCAAGGCCGTCAAGATCAAGCAAAGCAGCAGATAATGCCGGTCGCGGGGCTGGTGACCGACCGTCGCCTGTCGGACGGCATGCCCACGCATCAGGCCAATGACGAGTATATCACCGCCATTCGCGACGGTGCAGGCGCCCTGCCGCTTCTGATCCCCTCGACAGACACGCCGCTGGCGGTGGACGAAGTATTGGCTGCGGTGGACGGCCTGCTATTCACCGGCGCGCCCTCCAATGTCTCGCCATCCCTGTATGGTGCCGCGCCGCGCGCCGGCACCGAGTTGGATGCGGCACGCGATTCCACCACACTTCCCCTGCTCAAAGCCGCGATCGCCCGCGGCGTTCCCGTGCTGGCCATCTGCCGCGGTTTTCAGGAACTCAATGTCGCCATGGGCGGCACGCTCCACCAGCACCTTCATGAGATTCCCGGCCGCCTGGATCACCGGGAACCGCAGAACACCTCGCGCGACCAGGAATATGCCGCCGCCCATGCCGTGCGACTCGCGCCCGGCGGGCGCTTGGCGAGTCTGTCAGGACTGGGGGAGGCAATGGTCAATTCGCTGCATCATCAGGGCGTGGACCGCCTCGCGCCCGAGCTGAAAGCCGAGGCAACCGCCCCCGACGGCCAGATCGAAGCGGTTTCCATGCCGCAGGCACCCGGTTTCCTGCTGGGGGTGCAATGGCATCCGGAATGGCGCTGGGCGGAGGATGCCCTTAGCCGGGCCCTGTTTGCGGCTTTTGGGGATGCCATGCGTCAGCGGCGCGACGGGCGGAATCGCTAGAAATTCGCGGCGAATGAATGTGGCAAAAATGTAATTGTCACTCTAAAAATGATGTAATTCTCCTTAAGTCGGAATTTTATTGAAACCTGTTGCATTCCTGCATAGTTTATATCTCGAAGACGGCCTTGAGCTGCTGGCACTGCCCCCCGCTCGCTTTCAGCTCCCGTCTTCGCTGAGGCTCCGGTCATCCCCTCCCGGCAGCTTCTCGCGCATTTAAGCGCATTAGCCCCCGGCCTCGCGCCGGGGGCTTTTTTTTAGCCCGCCACCCGTCTCAGGGTCAGGCTTATTCGCCCCCCACCCGGCACCAAGCGCGATGTGCCGGGCTTGATGCGGTCGATGCCGTGATAGGCCAGCCGCGCGGGCCCGCCGAACACGACCACGTCGCCCGAGGCCAGGCTGACGCTGGCGGTCTTGCCGCCGCGCCCCCACTTCCCATCAACAAATTGGCCGCCGATGCGAAAGAGGGCGGTGTCGCCCAGCGAAATCCCGATCACCGCCGCGCTGGTGTCCTTCTCGTCGCGGTCCTGATGCAGGCCCATTTTGGCGCCCGCGCCATAGAAATTGACCAGGCAGCTTTGCGGCGCGGGGCCGTCATTGATCTCGTGCCAAAGCTCCCGCAGCGCCGGCGGAATATCGGGCCAGGCCTTGCCGGTGACCGGATGGGTCGGCTGATAGCGATAGCCGGTCTTGTCAGCCACCCAGCCCAGTGCGCCGAAACTGCTTTCCTCCACCGAGAAGGGCTTGCCGGTGCCGGGCATCATCGGACGGTAGAGGGGCGCGTGTTTCAGCCGCTCCAACACATCTTCCAGCAGCGCCTTTTGTTGAAGCGGCGAGAACTTCTCCCGCAACACAAGCACACCGGGCGCGACGGCGAGGGTGGTTACCACTGCCTTGGTGAGCGTGTCGGCACGGTGAAGATGGCGGCATAGCCATCCTGCAGGCCGTGGCCGTCCAGCCAGGCTTTCAAATTTTCCGGCGTGTAGCGCTGCTGGGCCCACTGCTCCAGGGGCAAGCCGCCGGAATCCTCGTGCGCGAAATCCACAAAGGCTTTCAGCCAGCGCTGCTGGCGCTTGGGGAAATGCAAATAGGGATAGCGCGCGAACTGGGCCCGCGCCTTTGGCAGCGCATCCCAGCCGTCGCGATAGATCAGGTACAGCGCCGCAGCAAGACTTGTGCGGTCTTGTCCCCCTGAGCATTTGAGCATGAAGGGCTTGGGCGCAATGTTGAAGGTCTCGATCAGCCGCACCAGCATCTCGCGGCTGGGCAGCTTCCTGGAATCCATCATGGCATCGAGATGGGCGATGTCGCCGGCCGCAGCGGTCGCGGTCTCGTTTTTCCACCAGGAAAGATCATCATTGCGTCCGCGCAGATTGATGATGGCGCGGATGCCGCGCACCCGCAGGAATGCGCCAAGGCCGCCGGCCCATGCCTGCATTGCCCGCGACGCCTCGCCCGGCACCACCCAGTGAAAATTGTAGAGAATGTCGCCCAGGCTTCGCATAGACTGAAATCTAGAGCATTTTTCGGCGGACACGATGCGAATTACCAAACAGTTGCTGGTGCAGCGCTGGGCCATTTCGACCCTGCTGGCGATCCTTGTCTTCGCCGTCCTGGCAGCGTCCGATCTCAGGCTGGAGGCCCTGTCGGGTTTCGGCACCGCCGACCTGCAGCGCTTTTCCACCGCCCAGCAGTATAATGCCGCCTTCATGGTGTGGCCGTCGATCTATGCCGTGCGCGCGGGCTTCAACTGGGGCCTGGATTACCTGCTGATGCCGCTTTATGCGGCGTCCTTCTTTTATTCGGCCATCATCGCCCGCGAAGCCTTCGCCCCGGACGGGACCCGGTTTCACCGCATCGTGACCATGCTGGCGGCGGTACCCGTGGCGGGCGCCGTGCTGGACATGTTGGAGAACGCGCTGCAGCTTTTCATGATGCTGTCCGGGGCCAGCGACGGTCTCGCCCGCATTGCCCTGACCATCTCCAACGCCAAGATGATGGCGATCACGGTGGGGCTGGTTATGCTGCTGGGGGCCGTGCTGGCCCGGGTCCAGGAGCGCCAAAAGAAGCGCCTGAAAACGCCGTAAAAACCGGCGCTTGACCCCCAAGCGCCTTTGCGTATATTCCGCGGCTCTCCGCCAGACTCAGGTTTGCGGAAAACCATTTACTTTCAAGGATTTAGACCATGTACGCGGTCGTCCGCACAGGCGGAAAACAGTATAAAGTGGCCAAGGACACGGTCCTGAAGGTCGAAAGCCTGACAGGCGATGTGGGCTCCAAGCTCACCCTGGACGACGTCCTGATGCTGGGCGGCGATGCCCCCAAGATCGGCGCGCCGCTGGTCAAGGGCGCCTCCATCCAGTGCGAGATCCTTGAGCACGGCCAGGGCGAGAAGGTCATCGCCTTCAAGAAGAAGCGCCGCAAGAACACCCACCGCAAGCGTGGCCACCGCCAGCACTTCACCAAGGTGAAGGTGTTGGGCATCACCGCCGGTTAAAGGACTAGTCGTATGGCACACAAAAAAGCAGGCGGTTCTTCGCGCAACGGTCGCGACTCGAACCCCAAAATGCTGGGCGTGAAACTGTTCGGTGGCGAAGCCGTCTCGGGCGGCAACGTGATCATTCGCCAGCGCGGCACCAAATTCTATGCGGGCGAAGGCGTCGGCATGGGCAAGGACCATACCCTGTTCGCCCTTCGCGAAGGCCGCGTCTCGTTCAAGACCGGTTACAAGCGCCGTACCTTCGTATCCGTGATTACGGCCGCGAATCCGGCAGCGAAGATCGCGGCAGAATAGGCGGCTGAAGACATAGGCCGCCAAGAAATTGGCGGCCCATTAATGCGAGGGAGATGGTCCGCCATCTCCCTTTTTTATTCCTCGCATCGAAAGGAACGAGCGGGGAATGTCATGTGCATTTTGGAGAGTGAAAGACTGATATTGCGGCCCCCCAGGCCCACGGATATCGCGGGCATGGTGGTGTGGCTGGGCGATTTCAACGTGTCGAGAAATATGAGCCGCGTGCCCCATCCCTATCATGAGGAAGATGCCGAGATGTTCGTTGCCGGCATGGGGCCGCAGCGTGAAGGTCGGCAGTACTGTTTTTCGGTGCTGCGCAAGTCCGACGGCATGTTTCTGGGCGGCGCGGGCCTGCAGGAGAATGGCGGCACGCTGGAGTTCGGCTACTGGCTGGGCACGCCTTTCTGGGGCCAGGGCTTCGCCACCGAGGCGGCCTACCGGTTGGTGAGCTTCGCGTTCGAGGAGCTGGGCGAAGAGACGGTCCATGCCGGCTGGTTCTACGACAATCCTGCTTCCGGCCATGTTCTGGCCAAGCTGGGTGCGCGCCACAATGGCAGCCAGATGCGCGAATGCCGGGCCCGGGGCATGAATATTCTGTGCCATGACATGCTGTTGACGCGGGCCGATTTCCTGCGAAAACAAGCCGCCTAAAGGGATCTGCCATGCGCTTTCTGGATGTCGCGAAAGTCTATGCCCAGTCCGGCGCGGGCGGGAACGGCTGCATCGCGTTCCGGCGCGAGAAGTTCATCGAGTATGGCGGTCCTTACGGCGGCGATGGCGGCCGCGGCGGTGACGTGGTTGCGGAAGCGGTGGAAAATCTCAACACCCTGATCGACTACCGCTTCCAGCAACATGTGAAGGCCAAGAGCGGCGAGGGCGGCAAGGGCAAGGTGATGACCGGGGCCAATGGTCCCGATCACATCATGAAGGTGCCGGTCGGAACCCAGATCTATGAGGAAGACGGCGAGACCCTGATCGTCGACATGGCCACCGTGGGCATGCGCGTGCGGCTGTTGCGCGGCGGCAATGGCGGTTTCGGCAATCACCATTTCAAGAGCGCCACCAACCAGGCGCCTGATTTCGCGCTGCCCGGCCAGCCTGCCGAGGAAAAGACCTTTATCCTCAAGCTCAAACTGATCGCCGATGCCGGGCTGATCGGCATGCCCAATGCCGGCAAGTCCACCTTCCTGTCGCGCGTCTCTGCGGCGCGGCCCAAGATTGCAGATTATCCCTTCACGACGCTGGAGCCCCAGCTGGGCGTGGTGAAGATCGATGAAACCGATTTCGTGCTGGCCGACCTGCCGGGGCTGATCGAAGGCGCGCATGAGGGCGTGGGGCTGGGCGACCGCTTTCTGGGTCATGCCGAACGCTGCGCCTCGATCCTTCATCTGATTGACGGTACCGGCGACGCCATCGCCAAGACCTACAAGACCATCCGCGCCGAGCTGATCGCCTATGGCCATGGCCTGGCGCAGAAGAACGAGATCGTGGCGCTGAACAAGGTCGATGCGATACCCGAAGGCGAACTGGCCAAGAAGCGCGCCGCGCTGGAAAAGGCCTGCGGTCACAAGGTGCACGTCATTTCCGGTGTGTCCGGCGAAGGCATCAACACCGTGCTGCGGGCGATGGCCAAAGAGATCACCCAGCGCCGTCTCTATCGCGCCGAACGGGCGGAGCTCGGCCGCCCCACATCCATTCCGCGCACACGGAGCGAGCGTCAGTCGGCCAATTTCAATGCGCCGGTGGTGCCCAAGGAAAGGCTGCAGGACGTTATCAAGAACGCCCGGCCCGCAGCGGCGGCAAAGCCTGCCGCGAAAGTCATTGCGCCACCCAAGCCGAAACCTGCGCCCAAGGCCAAAGCCGGGCGGCCCAAAGGCAATGCCAAAATCAAGACCAGCAAGGTAAAAGTAAAAATCAAAGTGCGGACTGGAAAAGCCAAGGCCAAGCCCAGGACGCTGAGCAAGACACGGGCCCGGGCCCAAAAGCAGAAACGGCGATGAGCGATATTTTTTCCGGCGCCAAACTGGTGGTGGTCAAGGTCGGCTCGGCC
>JBBSKJ010000101.1:0-7741 GCA_038256475.1 Micropepsales bacterium
AGCTCGCCAAGATCCGCGTCGTCGACTTCGCCGATACCGCCACCGGCATGATCAAGCACGGTGGCAATCTCTATTCCACCGACCAGGCCGCCATCGTGCCCACCGGCACCAGCCTGAAGCAGAAGATGCTGGAAAGCTCCAACGTCCAGCCGGTGATCGAAATCAGCCGGATGATCGAGGTGATGCGCTCCTATGAAGCGACCGCCACGCTTTCCAAGTCCCACGAAGACCTCAAACGCCAGGCTATCGAGAAGCTTGGTCGTATGCCGTAAGGAGATTCCAACATGCGCGCCCTTTCCATCGCCTCGACCGGCATGCTCGCCCAGCAGACCAATGTCGAAGTCATCGCCAACAACCTGGCGAACATGAACACCACCGGCTTTAAGCAGCAGCGGGCCGAATTCCAGGACCTGCTCTACCAGAACATCCAGACCCCGGGCGCCCAGACCTCGGATACCGGCACCTACGCGCCCTCGGGCGTGCAGATCGGCGCCGGTGTGCGCATGAGCGCGATCTACCGCGTCACCACCCAGGGCGACCTGAAGAGCACCTCCAACCCCTATGACGTCGCCATCCAGGGCGCGGGCTACTTCCGTATCCAGCAGGCCGACGGCACCGACGCCTATACCCGCGCCGGCAATTTCGGACTTTCGCCCCAGGGCCAGCTGGTCACCCAGGACGGCCTGGTTGTGCAGCCGGGCATCGCCATTCCGCAGAATACCCTCTCGGTGCAGATCAATGCCCAGGGCCAGGTCAATGCCACCGTTGCCGGCCAGGCCGAACCCACCACGGTCGGCCAGCTGGAACTGACGCGCTTCCCCAATGAAGCGGGCCTGAACGCGGTCGGCGGCAATCTCTATCTGGAAACGGCCGCCTCGGGTTCGCCCCAGGCGGGCGTGCCAGGCTCCACCGGTTACGGCACCCTGCAGCAGGGCTTTCTGGAAACCTCGAACGTGAACTCGGTCGACGAGATCACAGCGCTGATCACCGCCCAGCGCGCCTATGAAATGAATTCCAAGGTTGTCTCTGCCGCCGATCAGATGCTGCAGAACACCGCAAGGCTGGGGTCGTAATCATGAAAACCGCCATTATCGCAGCCCTCCTGCTTCTGATGCCGGCCGCCGCGCAGGCCGCCACGGTGCGCATCGTGGTTCCGGCGCACGACATCGCCCGCGGCGAGGTGATCGGCGAAACCGATCTCACTTATGCCACGGTCGATGGCAACAGCCTGATGTCGGGCGTACCCACCAAGATCGAGGAAGTTGCGGGCATGCAGGCGCGCCGCGTCCTGTCCGCCGGCCAGCCGTTCCGGGGCGCCGATGTCCGCCGTCCGATCGTCATCACCAAGGGCCAGACCGTGACCATGCAGTTCAGCGCCCCCGGCGTGGAACTGGTGGCGATGGGCCGGGCGATGAGCGAAGGCGGTATCGGCGACACCGTCACCATCCAGAACCCCGCTTCCTTCCGCATGATTTCGGCCACCGTCGTGTCGCCGGGCGTCGTGCGCGCCAGTGGCGGCCCGATCTCCGCTCCCACCACACTTGCCCGTCGATAGGACCAGAACCCATGCGTACCATGTTTGTGAAAATCACCACTCTCGTTCTGATCGCGCCGCTGGCGGCTTGTTCTGCCGCCGACCGGATCTCGGAAATCGGCCAGGCGCCCAGGCTTGCCGCGGTGGGAAATCCCGCCGGTACCCAGATCGTGGCCGAGATTCCGCGGCCCGCCCCCATCCGCCATGTCAACAATTCGCTGTGGCAGACGGGCGCCAAGAGCTTCTTCAACGATCCGCGCGCGCGCAGCATCGGCGATGTGATCACGGTCAATGTCTCGACCGCCGACGCCGCCAAGCTGTCCAACACCACCTCGCGCAGCCGCTCCAACAGCGACAATGCCAGCCTGGACAATCTGTTCGGCCTGGAAAGCGTGATGCCCAGCGTCATGAACCCGTCCAGCCTGGTGAAGATGGGCTCGGACATGTCGAACTCCGGCACCGGCGCCGTGGCGCGTTCGGAATCGATCAACCTGACCCTGGCGGCGCTGGTCGCCCAGGTGCTGCCCAACGGCAACCTGGTGATCGATGGTCATCAGCAGGTGCGCGTCAACAATGAGCTGCGCGACATGCGCGTCTCGGGCATCGTGCGCCGCGAAGACATTACCCAGGACAATACCGTCAACCTGACCCAGATTGCCGAAGCCCGCATCTCGTATGGCGGCCGCGGCATCGTCAGCGATGTGCAGCAGCCGCGCTATGGTTCGCAGCTGTTTGACATCATCATGCCCTGGTAATCACCGGACAACGGTGGGAAACAAAAAAGCCCGGCTCGCAAGAGCCGGGCTTTTTTAATTCAAAGGTTCATTCCGCCTAGTCGTCGCGATAAACCTTCTCGCGCCGTTCATGGCGTTCCTGGGCTTCGATCGACAAAGTGGCGATGGGGCGCGCATCCAGGCGCTTGAGCGAGATGGGTTCGCCGGTCTCTTCGCAAAATCCATAAGACCCGTCTTCGATCCGGCGCAGCGCTTCGTCGATCTTGGCGATCAGCTTGCGCTGGCGGTCGCGGGTGCGCAGTTCCAGCTGGCGTTCCGCTTCGGTGGAGGCGCGGTCGGCGAGATCGGCATGCGGCACGGTCTCGGCCTGAAGGTTCTGGATGGTCTCGCGGCTTTCCTTGAGAATCTCGTCTTTCCAGAGATTGAGCTTGCGGCGGAAATATTCCCGCTGGCGCTCATTCATAAAGGGCTCGTTGTCCGATGGCCGGTAGTCGGCGGGGACCTGGGTTCCCATGCGCATTCCCTTCGACATACAGAGCGAAAAAGACTCAGCAAAACCCGCCCTGAGGGCCGGGGTTATAGCGGCGGCCCACCCCCCCGGCAATCCAGATCGCGGGCTCGATCAACGTTGCACAAAGATTGGGCGAAAGGACCTTCGCGCATGCGAAAAGTGACACAAATCGAGGGTGTTCGCGGCGGCTTCCCTGCCAGCTGGGCATCGAAAAAAGGCCCGGCTTTGGGGCCGGGCCTTTTTGCGAATGGTTGCGGGGACAGGATTTGAACCTGTGACCTTCAGGTTATGAGCCTGACGAGCTACCGGGCTGCTCCACCCCGCGTCACGGAAGGTGGGGGGATATAGGCCAAGCCCCACCCCCTGTCCACCCCTGCTTTCCCCGCCATTGTCACAAGGAACCAAGGTTTAAGCCCCTTTAACCCAAGCGGGGTTAGAGCAGGCCCGTGCTTCCTCGGGGACCTGTAATGCGTGTGGCCTTGTTTCGCTTTGCCCTTGCGGCAGGGCTTTGCGCGTCCGTCTTGGCCGCCCCTGCTTTCGCAGACCCCCTGGACCTGTTCGATGGCGGCAAGCTTCTGGCCACCGGTGGCGTCAGCCAGGTCGAAGGCGCGGGCGGCGGCGGTCTGGCCAACTGGGCGCTGATCACCGGCTATGGCACCCGCGACGGAGTGGGCGCCAATGTCCATTACACAACCGTCCTGCTGCCCGATTACACGCTGCACAGTGCCGGCATCGCGGTCGGCCTGTTTGACCGGCTGGAGCTTTCCTATGCCTGGCAGGAGTTCGACACCCGGGATGTGGGCGCGGCGCTGGGGCTTGGGCGCGGCTTCACGTTTCACCAGGACATCTTTGGCGCCAAGCTGAAGCTGATCGGCGACGCCGTCTATGAGCAGGACAGCTGGCTGCCGCAGCTTTCGATCGGGTTGCAGCACAAGCAGAATGACCGCGGCGCGGTGATCGGTGCGGTGGGCGGCAAGTCGGATCAGGGAACCGACTATTACCTTTCGGCCAGCAAGCTGTTCCTGGCGCAAAGCCTGCTGGTCAACGCCACCTGGCGCCACACCCGCGCCAACCAGCTCGGCATCCTGGGCTTTGGCGGCGACAAGCATGATGGCTATAGCGCGCAGTTCGAGGGCTCCGCCGCCTATCTGTTCAGCCGTCGTTTTGCAGTGGGGGCGGAGCTGCGCACCAAGCCCAGCAATCTCTCCATCGCCAAGGAACAGGCAGCCTGGGACATCTTCGCGGCTTACTTCTTCAACAAGAACCTTTCCGCGACCATCGCCTATGTTGATCTGGGCAATATCGTGATCCGCGACGATCAGCGCGGCGCTTATCTCTCGCTACAGGCAGGACTGTGATGAAAAAGATTCTCGCGCTTTCGCTTCTGATTCTGGCGGCCTCACCGGCGGTTGCCCAGGACACGCTGTTCGCCGACCTGGGCGGCCAGGCGGGCATCGACCGCATCGTGGAGGCCTCGGTGGACAACTATCTCGCCGATCCGCGCATCAGCAAGATCTTCGACGAATCCAACATGGATCGGGTGCGCGCCCAGTTCAAAGTCCAGTTTTGCCAGATCGCGGGCGGTCCTTGCGAATACAAGGGCCATGGCATGGCCGAGGCCCATAAGGGCCTGCGGCTGACCAACGCCGACTTCAATGCCGTGGTCGAAGACTTGCAGGCGGCGATGGACAAGGTGGGCGTTCCCTTCGCGGTCCAGAATCGCTTCCTGGCCCGCCTGGCCCCGATGCAGCGCCAAGTGGTGACCCAGTGAAAAAGTTGGCGCTTATTCTGCTGGTGGCGATCCCCGTGACGTCATTTGCCCAGAGCACGAACACGATTGTCCAGAAAGGCCGCCGCTTTCTTCCGGCCGAGATCACCATTCGTCAGGGCCAGTCCATTACGGTCACCAACGAAGACGAGTTCATCCATCAGATCTATTCCGAAGGGCTGTTCGATTCCGAGGGCAGGCGGCCGGGGCAGAACATCGTGGAAAGCTTCCCCCGGTCCGGCACCTTTGAAGTGCGCTGCCATATCCACCCGAAAATGAAGCTGACGGTGCGGGTCAACTAGGAATCGGCAAACCTTAACCAGGTGTTGCGGCACGCCGACAGGCGATCCTTAAGCCGCCATAAACCCGTTCAGGCCAAAATATCCGGCGTTTCCCGCTGGAACAGTCCACCTGTCATGAAGCTTGCCAAATACACGATCGGCGCCAGGATTTTCGGCGCCTTTGCCGTCATGAGCGCCATCATCGGCCTGATGGGGCTGGCAAGCTATGGCGTGTTGTCGGCCGCGGGCAATATCGCGGTGACGACCTTCGACGGCCCGCTGATGGCGATCAATTATGCCCGCGCCGCCCAGAATGGCTTCACCGAGATGCAGCTGGCGGAACTGCGCTTTGAAGGCGCCGCGCCCTCCGAGCGCCCGGCCATCGCCGCCCACATCGCCGAGCTGCATGCCGCCTTTGACGAAGACCTGGATGTCGCGGCCCAGCGCAGCCTGCATGCCGACGAGCAACAGATGATCGCCGAGATTCGCCCGTTGATGAAACGCTGGGGCGAAGCGCGCATCCAGAGTGACATGGCGGCACTGGCAAAGCTGGATCGCCAGATCGACGAGAAGTTCGACCTGCTGATCGAGTTCAATACCGGCAACAGCTTCATCGGTCGCCGCCAGACCGTGACCAATATCGAGAACTACAAATACGCCCTGATCGGCATGACGATCCTGGCCCTGGCACTGGCTGTGGGCATCACGGCGCTGCTGCGCAGCCGTATCGTACGCCCGTTGCAGGCGGCCGCAGGCGTCGCCGACCGCATTGCCAGGGGCGAACTGCAGACCCCGATACCGCAAGGCGGCCGTGACGAGACCGGCGCGCTGCTGGGTTCGATGACGGTGATGCAGGACAATATCCGCGAGATGATGGGCCGCGAGACCGCGCTGCGGCGCTCGGCGGAAAACCGCTTGGCCGACGCGCTGGAAACCAGCCGTGAAGGCATGATGCTGGTCGCGCCGGACGGCAACATCGCCATGTCGAACGGCACCATGCGCGAATTCTTCCCGGAAATTGCCGAGCATCTGGTTGCCGGCACGTCCTTCGACGCCGCGCTGGCGCTGATCCAGCAACAGCTGGTCGCCACCCAGGCGCCCAGCGAAGACATCTCGACCTCCGGCCATGCCGAGCTGGAACTGGCTGACGGGCGCTGGCTGCGCATGACCGGCAGTGCCACCAGCGAAGGCGGCTCGATCATCTTTCTGTCAGACTTCACCGCCATCAAGGAGCGCGAGGAATCCTTGCGCCGCGCCAAGCGCGAGGCGGAAGCGGCGAACGCTTCCAAGACCCGCTTCCTGGCCAATATGAGCCACGAATTGCGCACGCCACTGAACGCCATAATCGGATTTTCCGAAATTATATCCGGCCAGTTCTTCGGCAAGCTGGGACATGAGCGCTACCTCGACTATTCCTACGACATACTGCGCAGCGGGCGTCACCTTCTTTCGGTGATCAACGATGTGCTGGATCTTTCCAAGAGCGAATCCAACAAGCTGTTCCTGGACAGCAAGCCGGTGGACATGCGCTATGTGCTGAAGGACTGCATCGCCATGGTGCGTGAACAGTGCACCGCCGCCGGCCATGCCTTCGTCGCCCCGGTTCCGGAACATGAAATCCTGATGACCGGCGACGCCGCCAAGCTGCGCCAGATTTTCCTCAACCTGCTGTCGAACGCCATCAAGTTCACGGAAAAAGGCGGCACCGTTTCGCTCGGCATCGCCGAAACGGCCGATGAAATCTCGGTGTCGGTCAGCGACACCGGCATCGGTATGAATCCCGAGGATGTGCAGATTGCCTTCGAGCCGTTCGCCCAGGTGGATAACCGGCTGGAGCGGCGCTATGAGGGCACTGGCCTGGGCCTGCCTTTGACCAAGGCGCTGGTGGACCTGCACAGGGGCCGCATCCAGATCGACAGCGCGCGCGGCCAGGGCACCCGCATCACTGTCACCTTTCCGCGGGCCGCCGCCGAAATTCTACGGGATGTCGGCTAGCGGTAGCGGTCCAACGGTACAATCCGCAGTGTGCGGCCCCGGATTAATCGATATAAGATGACATTCCGGTGTAAGGCGCCGGTGCGCCTTTTTTACGCCATATTTCGGCATGGTGATACCGGCCGATCAATTTTCCAAGGGAGAGATTCATGAAAAACAAGCTTTGGGGTTCTTTGCTGTTTGCCGGCGCGGCGGTTTGCCTGGCCGGTGCTGCCACCGTGAATGCGCAGGGCAATATGAGCTTCTTCATCACCAGCGTGGGCAAGGGTGATGGCGCAAATCTGGGCGGCCTGGCGGGCGCGGATGCGCATTGCGCGATGCTGGCCAAGGCGGCCGGCTCCACCAAGACCAACTGGCGCGCCTATCTTTCCGCCACCCAGGTGCCGAACGGCGCTGGCCCGGTGGATGCCCGCGATCGCATCGGCAAGGGTCCGTGGGTCAATGCCAAGGGCGTCACCATCGCCAAGAGCATCGACGACCTGCATGACGGCGCCAATCCCAACCTGACCAAGGCCAACCTGCTCGACGAAAAGGGCATGACGGTGAACGGCCGCGGCGACACGCCCAATCGCCATGACATTCTGACGGGCACGGACTCGGCCGGCCGTTACATGCCCAACATCGGAACCACCGACACCACCTGTGGCAACTGGACCAAGAATGGCGAAGGCTCGGCCATTGTGGGCCATCATGACCGCAGCGGTCCCAACAATAACCGCAACTTCACCTCCTGGAACGCTGCCCATGGCACGGCGGCCTGCAGCCAGGAAGCTCTGGTCAAGACCGGCGGTGCAGGTCAGTTCTACTGCTTCGCGGCTGACTAAGCGCAGCAGCACTTGAAAAGAAAAAGCCCGGCTGCGAAGCCGGGCTTTTTTGTTTTCAATTGACGGGCGGTTACCGGTCTTCGTGATCCGGCAA
>JBBSKJ010000102.1:0-7700 GCA_038256475.1 Micropepsales bacterium
ACCCGCGCAATCAGCTCGCGCGGCGAAAAGGGCTTGGCGATGTAATCGTCGGCGCCCATTTCCAGGCCGATGATGCGGACCACTTCCTCGCCGCGCGCCGTCAAGAGAATGACGGGAATCTGAGTGGTCTCGCGGATGGAGCGGCACAGGCTCAGCCCGTCCTCGCCGGGCATCATGATGTCCAGCACCACCAGATCGATGGCGGCGCCCTTCATCACCTTGCGGGCGCTGGCGGCATCCGGGGCGGTGGTGGCGCGATAGCTGTGTTCGCGCAGATAGCGCGCCAGGGGCTCGCGGATATCGCGCGCATCCTCCACCAGCAGAATATGGGGCTTGGCTTCTTCCCTGATCATCAGGCGCAATTTTGCTGTCACGCCATGCTCCCGCGCAAACAAGGATTTGTCGCAAACCCTGTCGAATGCAGGAGTTTCGCCTCTTTGCACCAAAATAGAAACGCCTAGATCGTCACCAGCAGGAACAGCAGCAAAATGACCACCACGCCTGCCAGGCCGGCAATCCAGACCGTGGGAGCGGAATTGGGTACCGGACGGGGCGCCGGGTCGGGCTTGGGTGGCGGCGGGCGGGAAGGGGACGGCATCGCGGGTTCCTGGAGCTGGACAGGCATACTGGCCCAGCCCAACGCCCGGTACACCCCTGAATTTCGTCCCTATTGCCCTCTTTGCGGCGGCGGCCCAATAAGGCAGGATTGTGGCGAGCGCTACAAGCATAACCCTGGGGGGGGCATGGAGGACGCAGGCGGCCGGACCATCTCCGGCCAGGTCAAATGGTTCGACGCCCACAAAGGCTATGGGTTCATCACCGCGTCCGATGGCGAGGGTGACATCCTGCTGCACCAGACCTGTGTGCGGCAGTCTGGTTTCAAGCAGGCGATCGAAGGCGCCTCGGTGGTGTGCGAGGCGGTGAAAGGCCCGCGCGGCATGCAGGCCAGCCGGATCCTGTCGCTCGACAATTCCACCGCCCAGGTGATGCCCACGGTCAGCGAGCGCGGTCCGCGCTATGTTGCCGAGCCGCGTGGCCCCGCTTTCGAAGGCACGGTGAAATGGTTCAATCGCGCGAAGGGATATGGCTTTGTCAGCCGCGGACCCGGCACCGCCGACATCTTCATCCATATGGAAACCTTGCGCCGCTGCAACATCCGCGAACTGCAGGAAGGCCAGAGGGTCGAGGTACGGGTAGGCGACGGCCCCAAGGGCGAACTGGTCGCCGAAATCGCCGTGCGGGACTGAGCGGGTTGGGGTCAGTCTGGCGCAATTGCATTTGGGCGCGGGCCTCCCGATAGTCCCGCCCATGCGATTGTTGCTTTGTCTCGTGCTGCTGATGCTTTGCGCCGCCCCGGCCCTGGCGCAGAAATGCCCCGTTCCCAAGACGCTTTCCTTTCGCGTGGAAAAACAGATCCGCCGCGACACGCTGGGCTTTACCCAAGGCCTGGAAATGGACAAGGGCACGCTGCTGGAGGGCACCGGCAACCTGTTCGGCGACACCAGAATCAACCGCATCGATCCCAATACCGGCAAGGTCACGCAGCTGATGAATGCCGGCAAGCGCTATTTCGGCGAAGGCGTGACCGTCCTTGGCGAGCGCATCTATCAATTGAGCTGGCAGGAAGGCCGGGTCTTTGTGTTCGACCGCCAGCTGCGCCCGCTGGGACAATTTGCAAATCCGCGCGACGGCTGGGGACTGACCAATGACGGCACCCGGCTGATCGCCAGCGACGGCTCCAGCCGGCTGTTCTTCCATTCGCCGCAGGATTTCAAAACCCTGGGCTCGGTGCGCGTGGTCCGGGGTGGACGCTATCTCGATAATCTCAACGAGCTGGAATATGTGGGCGGCGCGGTGTGGGCCAATGTGTTCCAGGACTGGGATGTGGTGCGGATCAATCCCGTGACCGGCTGCGTCGAAGCCAGTGCCGATCTGAGGCCGCTGCGGCTGCGGATGAACACCGCGGAGCGCAAATACATCGATTCCGAGTTCAATTTCGTGCCCAACGGCATCGCCCACGACCCGGCGACCGGGCAGTTTATTTTGACCGGAAAGAACTGGCCCAGCCTGTTTTTCGGGCGTTTTGTGGAGTTGCCTTGATGCTCCCAGCCCGACCGTGTATTGGGGCGTTGGTGACCGGAGCGTAGCGCAGCCTGGTAGCGCATCTGCTTTGGGAGCAGAGGGTCGTGTGTTCGAATCACACCGCTCCGACCATCCCCGTTTTCGTTAGCGAGCGAAGCGAGCTTACGAACAACGGAGGACCGCTTCGAGCCTGCCGGAGGCAGGCGAGGGCGGTTGCTTCAAATGAGGAACGAATGCGCGCGCGTATCTACAAACCGGCCAAGAATGCCATGCAGGCGGGCAGGGCCCGTACCAAGCTCTGGCAACTGGAGTATGAACCGGAAACGCCCCGTACCATCGATCCCCTGATGGGCTGGACTTCGTCGGACGACATGCGCCAGCAGCTTTGCCTGGAGTTCGACACGGCGGAGGAAGCGGTGGCCTATGCGAAGGCCAACAACATTCCCTATCAGGTGTTTGAGCCGCATATCCCGACGCCCAAGCCCAAGGCCTATTCGGACAATTTCAAGTTCGACCGCAAGGTGCCCTGGTCGCACTGATACTGGCACCCAACCTCTCCATGGCCGGCCCCGAGCCGGCCATCCAAGGAGATGCCGCGTCATTGGATGGGCGGGTAGCCCGCCCATGGTGAGAATTGATAGGATTTCGGGCTAAACTATCTTCAACGACTCCGTAGCTCAGCTGGATAGAGCACCTGCCTTCTAAGCCGGTGGTCGCTGGTTCGAATCCAGCCGGGGTCGCCATCTCCAATATCGAGGCTTTGTTTATCAAAGATTTTTTGCCTCTATTTGCAAACTAGCGGCGTCGGTTTGCGAATGTTTGTTCTTGTTCTCTCTCATCGAGAACGCACCCTCCATTAGCGCCATGCCAGACTTGGCCATCGCCCTCTTGTCAGCCGCGATGTACCTTTGAACCTCCCTAATGCCCAGATGACCGCTTATTGCGGCGATCATGGGGGCGGTGGCTCCCGCTTCGGCCAAGTGACGGCAAGCCGCCTTACGAAGGCCGTGCGCCCTACGGCTTGACCGGAGAACCCAGCCGCTAATCGATACCCACGCCGCTGACTTGCGCTGCCACTTGCTGGGAGAGCCCTACAAAAGCCCAACCGGGCCGGTGGCAATAGGCGTGCGGATTTATGGGGGATGAGCAAGAAGCTAGGCGCTTCGGCATACGAAGATTGATGGGATACGCCGGCGGGTTTAAGATGGCCGCATGGCGACCGAGTTCATCGCATCGCTCAAAAAGTTCGGCGCGGACGAGACAGGAAAGACATTCATGGCCTCGTTCAAAGCCATTGCGAAACACAAGCCCAAGGCCAAATAGGCAGCGCTAGGCCCCTTTTCAGGCTACACTCATCCCCGTGCCAGTCTTATGGCACTAAAGGTGAATTAGCGGCAGCGAATGTCGTCATTGTTACTATCTATCGCCGCTCCGATGGCAGCTCCGCCTACGGCGCCCAAAACCGTACCCAAGGTTTTGGAATCTCCAGGAGCAATGAGATTGCCTGCAAGTCCGCCGGCTAGCCCGCCAACAATTAAGCCGGTGGTACCGTCGGAGCGGCGGCAATAATACTGGCCGTTCCGCCCGCGATAAACCCTATCGTCGCGAGAAAGTCTGCGTTCGCGATAGCGCGGATTGTCGCGATAGTAATTTTCAGCATAATACCCCCCCGCACGAGGATCCGGCCGGTCCCAGTCGTAAGTACCGTATTGGCGATAATAATCGCGGTCGTAATAACCCCAATCATCGACCGCGCTGTCATCATTGACCGTGCTATATCGGTCATAACCGGGCGTGCACGCGCCAAGAAGTGAAGTCATAACCACTGCAATAATCGTCGCACGCCTCATAATTGCCTCCTATGGATGGCTTCCTGGCAAAAAACGAATGTCCCCCCTGCTAAAAGCTTTCAAGAAGCTTTGAGCAGTCCTTCTCGGATAGGGTCAGAGTAAAGCAAACATTGCTTCAAAGGTTATTCCAGCAGTGAACGAGCTCTCGAAGAGAACGTTCCATGCCCGCCTCAAGCTTAACGCCTTTGACGAGGCCAGCCGCCGCCCCTGTGATGCCCGCTGATAAGCCCCGTTCCCTCTGCCTCCGGGCGGATGCGGGCGGCCACCAGGATGCTTCCGGCGTAAGGGCTTCCTGCTTCCATTTTCATGGCATCACCATTTGCGCGGCTTCCTCTCGTCAAAATTCTTGGAGCAATTCCCCATAGTAATGGCAGCGGGCGGTTTTCGCCCGCGACATGTCCACCGCCATCGGTATGGCCTACCGCGAAGCGAGCCTTGAACAGCCAGGCACGGAAGCCACGTGTCAGTTTGGTCTGTGCTAGGCGGTAAGCGGACTAAAGAATGGCTCATGATGCTGTTAGCGAAAGCTGTCCATTGCCAGTGGATATGGAGAAACACGTTAAGCGGCTTCCCAAGGGAGTCCGCATAGTCATGGGCGTTAATTGCACCGAGGACTTCCGCCCGGTTGAGAGCGTGCGACAGATAGTGTGCGGTCCTAGGCAAGGGCCACCTCCAATAGGAGAGGACGAATGAGAACGGAGTAGTTCTGAGAACAGAGCTGAAACAGTAGTAACTGGTATAAAGGGTAGCCGAAATAGCCGGCAATACGTCGCTTGCCTGTTTGTCCTTTTCTGCCAGCCGCTTGGCTAACATACTGGTCCGAGCTATCCACCAACTCCTTCCAAAAATAGGCAGGGGGCAGTTTGTTCTTTAGGAAGTGCGATTCCGGCAATTGTGAAAGGTGGGGAAGCGGTTTGCAAATGCGGGAATTAGTCTTTGCCATCCAACGTTGTCCGATAGAGCGGTTTGCGGACCTAAGCGGTTGAAAAGTTGAGAGCCCGGCTTAACAGCCGGGGTCGCCATTTTTTACTGAGCCGTCGTCTGGTCGATCCAGTCCAGATAGCCCTTGAAGCCCGCCAAAAATTGTGTGCCGACGATCTGCGGCACCGTATAGGGATGCACTGCCTTGATCCGGGCGATGGTATTTTCGAACAGCGCGGTGCGGGTCTTGATCAGCAGCAGAAATTCGGCCTCGTTCTGGGTCTTGCCGTCCCAGACATAAAAGCTTTCGATCGGCAGAAGCTGGACGCAGGCCGCCAGCTTTTCATCAATCAGCAGGTTGGCGATTTTCGCGGCGTCATCGCGCGATGGCACGGTGGTCAGCAGCATCCCATAGTCGGCTGCCGGACTCATTTTGCCGCCGCGATGGCCGCCTTTGGCGCGCGGCGGGCGAAGGCCAGAATGTGCTGCACCGTTTCCGTCAGGCCGGTGGTGACGATGTCGCTTTCGGTGGCTTCGATGCCGTCGAGATAGCGCGAATCGTCGCCCGCCAGGCCCCAGAAGATGGCGATGATCGGCACGCCGGGCATGTGCTTGCGCAACCGGCGCACCTGATAGCGGGCATTCTTGAAGGTACCGGGCTCAAGATAGGAAACACAAGTCAGTTGCACG
The DNA here is from genome assembly GCA_038256475.1 of Micropepsales bacterium. Lineage (GTDB taxonomy): Bacteria > Pseudomonadota > Alphaproteobacteria > Micropepsales > Micropepsaceae > Rhizomicrobium. The sequence continues at coordinate 5,544 of JBBSKJ010000102.1, forward strand.
CCCTCGAACGGAAGCTCGCGGATATTGGTGGCCGAGGTCTCATCCGAGGACACCACCCGCGCGCCGATGCCGTACTTGCCCAGCATGTCGACCAGCAGAAGCGCGGCGGCTTCGTCCAGCGGGCCGCGGCCCGCCACGCACAGCACTGGCTCCAGGTCCGGGTTGCGCCAGGCGTGGGAAAGATCGCTGCCGGTCTGTTCGTTCTTGCGGTCGGCCAGGTTGACGATCAGGCCCTTGATGGCGTCGTGGATGCGCTCCTGGCGCATCGTGTCCAGTACGCCGCGATCGACATCAGTCTGGGCCAGCATCAGGGCGCGCGCCGCGACTTCGTCGTAATAAGCGGCAAGCGAATTTTGCTTCAGAAAGGCTTCGGCCTCGTCGGCGGCTTCGTCGGGATCGTTGGCCAGCATCCGCAGATACAGGCTTTCCTCGACGCGCAGGGCAGGCTTGTCGCCCAGCATCACGTCCAGGAATTTCAGGCTTTCGACATGGCGGCTGAAGACCACAAAGCACATGGTCAGCGGCGTGGAGAGCAAGAGGCCCACCGGTCCCCACAGCCAGGTCCAGAACACCGCCGCGACCACCACCGCCACCGCCGACAGGCCCATGCTGCGGCCATAGAGGAAGGGCTCGATACCCTGGCCGGTGATGGCGTCGACCACCAGATAGAGCAGCATGGTCTGAACCATCATGGTCCAGCCGGGATCCACCGCCAGCGCCAGGGCAAAGGGAAACAGGAAGGCCAGCGGCACGCCCACATAGGGCACGAAGCGCATCAGCCCCGTCATCAGGCCCCACAGGCCGGCATTGGGGATTCCGATCAGCCATAATCCGACACCGATCACCAGCCCGAAGCAGAGATTGGTACAGGTTTGCAGGAGCAGATACCGCGAAAGGCGCGAGGCAGCTTCATCCAGCGCGATGGTGGTGCGTTGCATGTCGCCCGAGCCCGCCAGCCGCACAATGCGGTCGCGCAAATCGTCCTTCTGCAAAAGAATAAAACCGACAAAGACCAGGACCAGCACGATCAGGCCCAGCGGCGCCAGCAGCGGGCCCAGCACGGTCTGGGCCATGGACCAGGGCGCCACCGAGGTGCGGCGGATGATGACGGGGATCGGCTTGACCGGGTCGTTTGCGGCGGCGGCCTCTTCGGCCTTGCGGCCGCCGGTGATTTGCTCGGCAAGGCTTTCCACGGTGCGGTTCAGGCGCATGACGGTGTTATTGTTTACTGCCCCGCCCACCACCGACTGGATCTTGTTGGAGAGGTTGGTCTGATAGCCCGGCAGCTCGGACGCCAGCTTGGCGAGCTGCGCGCCCATGAATCCGCCCAGCGAGGTCAGCACCACGATGGCCAGCAGCACGCTGATCAGGACGGGGACGATATTGCCCAGGTGCCAGCGCTTGAGCAGGCCCACCAGCGGCGCCAGGGCGAAGGACATCAGCACCGCCAGCGCCAGCGGCATCAGGACGGGGCGGCCGAAATAAATTCCCGACACGACGACGGCCGCGATCACCGCCAGCATGAATTTGCGGGTGAGCGAGTCCGTCGATGGTCCGACGACGCGGAGTGGGGCCTTCAACTCTGCCATGGCCAGACTATAACCCGCCGCCGCCCGTTCCGCTTCAGCCTAACTGACGTCTAATTGGCGGAAAAAGCAGCTTGGCGCCCCGGTGTGGCAGGCCGGACCCATCTGGTCGACCTTCAGCAGCAGCACGTCGCCGTCGCAGTCCAGATAGACCTCGATCAGGTGCTGGTGGTGGCCGCTGGTCTCGCCCTTGGTCCAGACCGACTGGCGCGAACGGGACCAGTAGGTGACCCGCCCCGTGGCCAGGGTCATTTCCAGGGTTTGGCGGTTCATCCAGGCGAACATCAAGACCTGGCCGGTCGCCGCGCTCTGGGCGATCACCGGCACCAGGCCCTTGTCGTCAAATTTGACCGCCGAGACATAGTCGGCGTGGGTCAGAAGGTCGGTCACGTTTTCTCTTTCAGCCGGGCCAGGCCTTGCTCAAGGTCGCCGATCAAGTCGCCCGCGTCTTCCAGGCCCGCATGGATGCGCAGCACCGGGCCTTCCGCGGCAAAGGCTTTGGTGCTGCGCCTGATATGCGCCGGAATGACCAGGCTTTCAAACCCGCCCCAGGAATAGCCGATGCCGAAAT
>JBBSKJ010000103.1:0-7660 GCA_038256475.1 Micropepsales bacterium
CGCGGTCACCGGCGTGAATGTGGCGCGGGGCGAGCTGACGCTGGAGGTCAATGCCGCCGACATCCTCAAGGTGATGGTCCATCTGCACAATGCGGGAGACTTCAAGATGCTGGTGGATCTGTGCGGCAATGACTGGCCGCAGCGCGCCAAGCGATTTGATGTCGTCTATCACCTGCTGTCGCTGACCAGGAATACGCGCATCCGCGTCAAGACCCAGCTGGGTGAGGACGAAAGCATCGCCTCCATCATCGGGGTTTATCCCGCCGCCGGCTGGTTCGAGCGCGAAGCCTTCGACATGTATGGCGTGCCCTTTACCGATCATCCCGACATGCGCCGTATTCTCACTGACTACGGTTTTTCGGGTTATCCGCTGCGCAAGGACTTTCCGCTCACCGGCTTTGTCGAGCTGCGCTATGACGACGAGCTCAAGCGCGTGGTCTATCAACCGGTGCAGCTGGTGCAGGAATTCCGCGACTTTGACTTCATGAGCCCCTGGGAAGGTGCACCGCATATTCTTCCCGGCGACGAGAAGGCCGCCATGGCGCCGAACGCCACGTCGGGCGATCCGGGGAATAAGCCATGAGTACCGTTTCGCTCGACGCCAAGCAGGGTCATGTCTCCGACGATCCGCAGCTGACCATCAATTTCGGTCCGCAGCATCCGGCGGCGCATGGCGTGCTGCGCCTGATCCTGGACCTGGACGGCGAGATCGTCACCCGCGTCGATCCGCATATCGGCCTTCTGCATCGCGGCACCGAAAAGCTGATCGAGCACAAGACATATTTGCAGGCGATTCCCTATTTCGATCGGCTCGATTACGTCGCGCCGATGAACCAGGAACATGCCTTCTGTCTGGCGATCGAAAAGCTGATCGGCATGGAAGTGCCCAAGCGCGGCCAGTATATCCGCGTGCTGTTTTCCGAAATCGGCCGTCTGCTGAACCATCTGCTCAACGTCACCACCCAGGCGATGGACGTTGGCGCGCTCACCCCGCCGCTATGGGGCTTTGAAGAGCGCGAAAAGCTGATGGTGTTCTATGAGCGCATCTCCGGCAGCCGCATGCATGCCGCCTATTTCCGCGCCGGCGGGGTGCATCAGGACATGCCGCCCGGCCTGGCCGAAGACATTCTGAAGTTCTGCGATCACTTCGTCACCGTGCTGGACGATATCGAAGGCCTGCTGACCGAAAACCGCATCTTCAAGCAGCGCAATGTCGATATTGGCGTCCTTAGCCGCGCCGAAGCCGAGATGTGGGGCATGTCGGGCGTGATGCTGCGCTCCACCGGCGTGAAGTGGGACCTGCGGCGCAGCCAGCCTTACGAATGCTACAACGAGCTGGATTTCCAGATTCCGATCGGCAAGAACGGCGACAATTACGACCGCTATGTGATGCGCATGGAAGAGATGCGCGAATCCACCAAGATCATGCGCCAGTGCATCGAGAAGATGCCGGCCGGTCCCGTGGTCAGCGCCGACAGCAAGGTGGTGCCGCCCCGCCGCGGCGAAATGAAGACCTCGATGGAAGCGTTGATCCATCACTTCAAGCTTTACACCGAAGGTTTCCACGTGCCGGCGGGCGAGACCTACGCCGCGGTGGAAGCGCCCAAGGGCGAGTTCGGCGTCTATCTGGTGGCTGATGGCACCAACAAGCCCTATCGCTGCAAGATACGCGCGCCCAGCTTCGTCCACCTGCAGGCGATGGATTACATGTGCAAGGGCCATATGCTGGCCGACGTTTCGGCGATCCTGGGCTCGCTCGACATCGTGTTTGGCGAGGTGGACCGGTGAGCCATACTGAAGTCGCAAGTGCGCAACTGGATGCCTATAACGCCCAGGACCTGGACACCTATGTCTCCTATTTCACGACCGACTGCGTGGTGTCGGGCCTGAACGGCACACCCACCGAAACCAGCCGCGACGCCATCAAGGCGCGTTATGCCAAGGCCTTCGCCCAGTTCCCGCAGAACAAGGCCGAACTTCTCAATCGCATTGCCGTCGGCAACACGGTGGTGGATCACGAGCTGGTGATCCGCGAGCCAGGCGGCGAGCAGTTCGAGATCATCGCCATCTATACCTTCCGCGACGGGCTGATCGCCCGCGTGGATTTCGCAAAGTAGGACTATGTCGCTTCGCCGCCTCGCCCCGCCAGACGTCCAGCCTGCAAGTTTCGCATTCAACGCGGAAAATGCGGCGTGGGCGCGCGATACAATCGCGAAGTATCCGCAAGGCCGCCAGGCCAGCGCGGTGATCTCGCTGCTGTGGCGCGGGCAGGAGCAGGAAGGTTGGGTTTCGCACCCCATGGTCGAAAGCATCGCCAAGATGCTGAACATGCCCTTTATCCGGGTGCTGGAAGTGGCGACCTTCTACACCATGTTCAACCTGCAGCCGGTCGGCACCTATCTGGTGCAGGTCTGCACCACCACGCCCTGCTGGCTGCGCGGCTCGGACGCCGTGATGGACGCCTGCAAGAAGCATATCCATCCGCATCCCCATACGGTTTCGGCCGACGGCAAGTTCAGCTGGATGGAAGTGGAATGCCTGGGCGCCTGCGTGAATGCGCCGATGCTGCAGATTGGCAATGACTTTTATGAAGACATTGACGGACCGATCACGGAAAAGATGATCGCCGATCTGCGCGCAGGCAAGGCACTCAAGCCGGGGCCGCAGAATGCGCGCCGTTCGTCCGAGCCGGAAGGCGGCGCCACGAGCCTGACCGATGCGTCGCTGTATGACGGTTCGATCATCGGCAAGTACAAGGTCGAGCCACCGGCGCCGCCGCAACCCGCCAACACCGACGCCGACGCCAAGAAGCCGACCAAGGCCGCCAGCGACCGTGAATCGCCCAAGCAGAAACCGCCGGGAGCCGCCACCTGATGCTCGCCGACAAGGATCGCATTTTCACCAATCTCTATGGCCTTCAGGACCCCGGTCTGGAAGCCGCCAAGAAGCGCGGCCAGTGGGACAATACCAAGTCCATTCTGGCGCTGGGCCCGGACGGCATAATCGACATCATGAAGAAGTCCGGCCTGCGCGGGCGCGGGGGCGCGGGTTTCCCCACCGGCCTGAAATGGTCCTTCATGCCCAAGGAAGTGAAGGAGCGTCCGCATTACCTGGTGGTCAATGCCGACGAGTCCGAGCCGGGCACCTGCAAAGATCGCGACATCATGCGCCACGATCCGCACACGCTGGTCGAGGGCTGTTTGGTCGCCAGCTTCGCGATGCGGGCGAATGCCTGTTACATCTATGTGCGCGGTGAGTTCATCCGTGAGCGCGAAGCGCTGCAGCGCGCCGTTGACGAAGCCTATGCCGCCAAGCTGATCGGCAAGAACAACATCCATGGCTGGGATTTCGACCTTTATGTCCATCACGGGGCAGGGGCCTATATCTGCGGCGAGGAAACCGCGCTGCTGGAAAGCCTTGAAGGCAAAAAGGGCCAGCCGCGCCTCAAGCCGCCATTCCCGGCCAATGTCGGCCTCTATGGTTGCCCCACCACCGTCAACAATGTCGAAAGCATCGCGGTGGCGCCGACGATTCTGCGCCGCGGCGCCGAATGGTTCGCCGGCATCGGCCGTCCCAACAATACCGGCACCAAGGTGTTCTGCATTTCGGGCCATGTGAACAAGCCCTGCAATGTCGAAGAAGAAATGGGTATTCCGCTGCGCGAACTGATCGACCGGCACGCCGGCGGTGTGCGCGGCGGCTGGGACAATCTCCTGGCGGTCATTCCCGGCGGCGCATCCGTGCCGTTGATGCCCAAGGCGACCTGCGACGATATCCTGATGGATTTCGACAGCCTGAAGGCGGTGCAGACCGGTCTTGGCACCGCTGCCGTGATCGTGATGGACAAGTCCACCGACGTGATCAAGGCGATCCAGCGGCTGGCTTACTTCTACAAGCACGAGTCCTGCGGCCAGTGCACGCCCTGCCGCGAAGGCACCGGCTGGATGTGGCGCGTGATGACCCGCATGGTGAAGGGCGATGCCCAGGTGTCGGAGATCGACCTGCTGCAGGAAGTCAGCAAGGAAATTGAAGGTCACACCATCTGCGCCCTGGGCGATGCGGCCGCCTGGCCGATCCAGGGCCTGATCCGGCATTTCCGCCCGGAAATCGAAAAGCGTATCGCCGACTTTTCCAGAATGGCGGCGGAGTAAGCCATGGCCACGCGCAAGCTGATCGTTGACGGCAAGGAAATCGAAGCGGACGAGGCGCTGACCTTGTTGCAGGCCTGCGAGCAGGCCGGCGCGGAAATTCCGCGCTTCTGTTTTCATGAGCGCCTGTCGGTGGCCGGCAACTGCCGCATGTGCCTGGTGGAGTGGGTGGGTGCGCCCAAGCCGCAGGCTTCGTGCGCGCTGCAGGTGAAAGACATTTTCCCCAACAAGGACGGCACACCGGCCAAGATCAACACGACCTCGTCCTACGCCCGCAAGGCGCGCGAAGGGGTGATGGAATTCCTGCTGATCAACCATCCGCTTGATTGCCCGATCTGCGACCAGGGCGGCGAATGCGATTTGCAGGACCAGGCGATGGGCTATGGCCGCGCCGCGTTCCACCGGTTCAACGAGAACAAGCGCGCCGTCGAAGACAAGTATATGGGCCCGCTGGTCAAGACCATCATGACCCGCTGCATCCAGTGCACCCGCTGCGTGCGCTTTGCCACCGAAGTGGCGGGCGTGCCGGACCTGGGCGCGACGGGCCGCGGCGAAGACATGGAAATAACCACCTATCTGGAAAAGGCGTTCGCGTCGGAACTGTCCGGCAATGTGGTGGACCTGTGCCCGGTCGGCGCGCTGACCAGCAAGCCTTACGCTTTCAATGCCCGCCCCTGGGAGCTGCGCAAGACCGAAAGCGTGGACGTGATGGATGCGCAGGGCTGCAACATCCGCGTCGACACGCGCGGACCGCAGGTCATGCGCGTGCTGCCGCGCTTGAACGAAGAGATCAACGAGGAATGGATTTCCGACAAGGCGCGCCATGCCTGTGACGGGCTTTCGCGCCAGCGTCTCGACCGGCCCTATATCCGTGTCGGCGGCAAGCTTAAGCCGGCCAGCTGGGCTGAAGCCTTTGCCGCCATCGCCGCCAAGGTGAAGGAAACTGCGCCCGACCGCATGGCCGCCATCGTTGGTGATCTGGCTGCCGCCGAAGAGATCAAGGCGCTCAAGGACCTGATGGCCGCTTTGCGCGTCGCCAGTATCGATTGCCGCCAGGATGGCGCGAAGATCAAGGCGGGCCCGCGCCAGACCTATCTGTTCAATTCGACCATTGCGGGCGTGGAAGCCGCTGACGCCATTCTTTTGGTTGGCGCCAATCCGCGCTGGGACGCGCCGGTTCTGAACGCGCGCATCCGCAAAACCTGGCTGGCCAGCGGGGTGAAGATCGCCAACATCGGTCCGGCGGTGGACCTGACTTATCCGGCCGAGCAGCTGGGTACAGATGTATCCGTGCTGGAACAGATCGCCAGCGGCAGCCATGCCTTTGCGAAAATCCTGAGTGACGCCAAGCGCCCCATGATCGTGCTGGGCTCGGGCGTTCTCACCCGCAAGGATGGCGCGGCCATTTTGAAGCTGGCGGCGAAGATCGCTGGCGACAGCGGCATGATCGGCCCGGCAGGCTCGGCGGTTGACGGTGGCTGGAACGGTTTCAACATCCTGCACACTGCGGCAAGCCGCGTTGCGGCGCTGGATCTGGGCTTTGTGCCGGGCCCCAATGGCCGCGATGTGGCGGCAATCGTCGATGGCGCGCAGAAGGGCGAAATCGACTTCTTATATCTGCTTGGCGCGGACGAGTTCGATGTCGCCCATCTGGGCCGCGCTTTTGTGGTCTATCAGGGCAGCCATGGCGATGCCGGGGCCCATCATGCCGACGTCATCCTGCCGGGCGCCGCCTATACGGAGAAGGACGGCCTGTATGTGAACTTCGAAGGTCGGGTGCAGCGCGGCCGCCGCGCCACCTTCCCGCCGGGCGAAGCCAAGGAAGACTGGGCCATCCTGCGGGCGCTGTCGGAAGTGTTGGGCGTGAAGCTGCCCTATGACGACCGCGCCGCGCTGATCGCCGCCATTGAAAAGCAGGCGCCGCATTTCGCCAATCTGAATGAGACGCCGATCCATGCCGATACCTCGGCCGCGACCTGGGGCGCGGTGGGCGAGGGCGGAGCACTGGACAATGCCCCGGTGACGCCGGGCATTGGTGATTACTATCTAACCAATCCGGTGGCGCGCGCCAGCGAGACCATGGCGCAGTGCAGCCGCGAATTTGTCTCCGGCTCCAGCAAGATGGCGGCGGAATAATGCTGTTCACCGATCTCTTCACCGGCTTGGGGCTCAACCACTCCTTCGCGTGGTTCGTCAGCCAGTTCCTGTCGATCCTGATCTTCGACGTGGTGCTGCTGGTGTTGATCGCCTATCTGCTGCTGGCCGACCGCAAGATCTGGGCGGCGGTGCAGATGCGCCGGGGCCCCAACGTGGTGGGTCCCTTCGGCCTGCTGCAGACCTTTGCCGACCTGACCAAGTTCCTGCTGAAGGAAGTCATCATTCCGGCGGGCTCCAACAAGGTCGTCTTCATGCTGGCCCCGCTGGTCACCGTGGTGCTGGCCTTCGCCGGCTGGGCGGTGGTGCCGCTGGACAAGGGCTGGGTGGTGGCCGACATCAATGTCGGTATTCTCTACCTCTTCGCCATGTCGTCGCTGGGCGTCTACGGCATCATCATGGCGGGTTGGGCGTCTAACTCGAAATATCCCTTCCTGTCGGCGCTGCGCGCCGCGGCCCAGATGGTGTCCTATGAGGTTTCCATCGGCTTTGTCATCATCACCGTGCTGCTGTTTGCGGGCTCCCTGAACCTGACCAAGATCGTGGAAGCGCAGGCCGGCGCTTCGATGTTGAGCTGGAATGTCTTCTCGATCCTGTTCCCGATGCTGCCGATATTCTTCGTCTCGGCGCTGGCGGAAACCAACCGCCCGCCCTTCGACCTGGTGGAAGCCGAAAGCGAGCTGGTGGCGGGCTTTTTCGTGGAGTATTCCTCCACCCCCTTCCTGCTGTTCTTCCTGGGCGAATATCTCGCCATCGTGCTGATGTGCGCGATGTGCTCGATCCTGTTCCTGGGCGGCTGGCTGCCGCCGCTAGATATCTGGCCGCTGAACGCCATTCCGGGAATATTCTGGTTCCTGATCAAGATATGCTTCTTCTTCTTCATGTTCGCGATGGTGAAGGCCATGGTGCCGCGCTACCGCTATGATCAGTTGATGCGCCTCGGCTGGAAGGTGTTCCTGCCCATCTCGCTGTTCTGGGTGGCCTTGACCGCTGGCGTGCTCGTTGCATTCGGATGGGCACCATGACGTTCTACAGCCTGGTTGGCGCCCTGATCTTTCTGGCAATCGGTGTTATCGAGCTGGCAGTTCTAAACCGCACGCTCTATCCCGCGCTGCGCTGGCGCTACGAGAAAGCCAAGGTCACGCAGGAGCAGGGTACCGACCCCAACCGCATCATGACTCTGGTTCGCATCCAGAGCCTCGTCATCCTGCCGCTTGTGGGGCTGTTCCTCGGCAAGCAGATCGAAGCAATCTTCGAGTGAGAAACACATGAGAGTTGCACAAGCCGCCCGCTCGCTCTTCCTGAAGGAGTTCGCCCACGCCACCGTGATGGCGATGCGCTACTTCTTCGCGCCCAAG
>JBBSKJ010000104.1:0-7641 GCA_038256475.1 Micropepsales bacterium
GACGCCGTTGGCCAGCAGCTCCCACAGGATGAAACCCAGCGATACCAGGCCCAGCACAGCGGCGCTGAGCGACAGCACGATAAAGGTCGAGTTGGCGAGACGGCGGCGGAAATACAGCGCGCGATTGACGACCATGTTATTTGCCCTGCCCCTTTTCCATGGAGCGCAACATCAACTGCGCCGCCGCCAGCACGATGAAGGTGATGACAAACAACAGCAAGCCCAGTTCGACCAGCGAAGAGACGTAAAGCTCTGACGTCGCCTCGGTAAATTCATTGGCGATGGAGGCCGAGATGGAGGTACCGGGCGCGAACAGCGACGGGTCGATGCGGTGCGCATTGCCGATCACAAAAGTGACCGCCATGGTTTCGCCCAGGGCGCGGCCCAGCGCCAGCATCGCCCCGCCCACCACACCAGCGCGCGAGTAAGGCAACGCCACCTTGCGGATCACTTCCCAGTTGGTCGCGCCCACGCCATAGGCGGCTTCCTTCAGCACCGAGGGCACGGTTTCCAGCACGTCGCGCGTCACCGCCGCGATAAAGGGCAGGATCATGATCGAGAGGATGATCCCGGCGGTTAAGATGCCGATGCCATAAGGCACGCCGCCAAACAGGGTGCCCAGCACCGGCACACCGTCCACCGCCTCTATTACCGGCTCCTGGACATAGGCCTGGAAAAAGGGCGCAAAAACGAAGAGGCCCCAGATGCCGTAGATAATGGAAGGAATGCCGGCCAGCAATTCGATGGCGATTCCGATGGGCCGGCGCAGGATGCGCGGGCACAGTTCGGTGAGAAAGATGGCAATGCCGATACCCACCGGCAAAGCGATGACCATGGCAATGGCGCTGGTCACCAGGGTGCCGTAGATCGGACCCAGCGCGCCGAAAATCTCGCGGCTGGGGCGCCAGGCCTCGTTGGTGAGGAAGCCAAAGCCGAACGCCTTGAAGGCCGGTATGGAGCCGTGGATCAGTGCACCGATCACCCCGGCAAAGATCAGCAGCACCAGAATGGCCGCCGCCAGGGTGGTCAGGCGAAAACGGGTATCACCCGCGCCGGCGCGGCGCGCGGAGTTGGCCCGGATGGTCAGGTCTGCCAAAGAAGACGCACTTTCGCTCACGCTGATATCAGTCAAAACGACAGCCCCGGAAGGTCGTAGGTCGGGCGCAATCCACACCCCTCCCGCGCCACGAACATCACAGTCTTGCAAAGCTTTTGTGACAGGGGCCGCGCGGAGCTGGGACTGTTTCATAACATTATGTTTTTAAATGGTTTTCTCCAAAAGCGTGTCTTAACGACCCAGGCGCCCGGCGGTTAACAAATAGAGGGGAACTTTAAGCGTTTCTGAAGGGACAGCAGGTCAGAATTGCCGCGGATAGTCAGGAAAAATGCCCGGCAATGTCGTTTGCGCGGATCATAAGGATTGTGTTCGGGGTCGTGGCCGGCGTGATGCTGGTCGCTGCCATTGCCGAAATCCTGTGGTCGGGCCGTCTCACCCTGATCGCGCCCTTCAGCTTCGGCGCGCTGGTGGCGGTGGCGCTGGCCTTCCTGCTCACCAACATCTTGTCGGCGCGCGAACGCGAGGAAATGCTGGAAGCGCAAAGCGCCCAGCTCAAGACCATCGCGGCGCGCCTGGAAGCGTCATTGAAGAATGCCGCCATGATCAATGCGCGGCTGAACCAGAGCGAAGCGCGCTACAAGGGGCTGGTGGATGCGCAGGGCGACGCCATCTTCCGCCGCGACGCCTCCAGTCGCCTGACCTATGGCAATGACGCCTTCCTCAAGCTGTTCGGGCTCAATGCCGCCCATGCCATCGGCTATCCCTTCTCGCCCGAGCCGCATCCCGAAAGCCGCGCGCCGCTGTTTGGCAGCTTCCTGGAATCGGGCCGCAACCGCGCCCGCTATGACCAGCATGTGAAGACGGCGCAGGGCTATCGCTGGATCGCCTGGGAGGACTTCGCGGTGCGCGATGCCCATGGCCGGCTGGTGGAAGTGCAGAGCGTCGGCCGCGACATTACCGACCGCAAGACGCTGGAAAGCGCCCTGACCGAGGCCAAGGAAAGCGCCGAGGAAGCGAGCCGCGCCAAGTCCGGCTTCCTGGCCACCATGAGCCATGAAATCCGCACGCCCATGAATGGCGTGCTCGGCATGGGCCGGCTGCTGCTGGAAACCGAACTGCGCCCCGAACAGCGCACCTATGCCGAAGCCATCACCCAGTCGGGCGAGGCGCTGCTGGCCCTGATCGGCGACATTCTGGACTTCTCCAAGATCGAAGCCGGGATGCTGCATCTGGACGAAGACGAGGTCGACCTGCGCATCATGCTGTGCAACGTCACCGAACTTCTCTGCCCGCGTGGCCAGGCCAAGGGGGTGGAGGTCACCACCATCATCGCTCCCGACGTGCCGGTGAAGGTCCAGGCCGATGAAGGACGCCTGCGCCAGGTGATCACCAACCTGATGGGCAACGCCGTCAAGTTCACCGAAAAGGGCGGCGTCTGCGTCGAAGTCAAAACCGAGATGCGCGGCGAGCGCCCCTTCCTGCGCTTTGAAGTGCGCGACACGGGCGTGGGCGTGCCGCCCGCCAAGCGCCAGGAGATCTTCGAGGAATTCGTCCAGGCCGACGCCAGCCATGCCCGCAAGTTTGGCGGCACCGGGTTGGGCCTGGCCATCTCCAAGCGCCTGGTTGACACCATGGGCGGAGAGATCGGCGTCGATGCGGCCCCCCCCATGTCCGGTGAAGCGGGCGGCTCCAGCTTCTGGTTCACCCTGCCGGTCACCATGGCCCTCCCCGCGCACGAAGACCGCAGCCCCCTGAAGGGCATGCGCGTGGCGGTGATGAGCAAGAACAAGGCGCTGCGCGAAGGCATGTATCTGCAGATCGCAGCCGCCGGCGGCACCCCCGCCGATCCCAAGGGCCCGATCGATGCGCTGCTGATCGACGCCGGCACCGGCCATGTGCCGGAGCTGACGGTGCATCCCGACGCATCCGTGCCGGCGCTGGTGCTGCTGACGCCGGGTGCGCGTGGCTGTCTGGAAGAGATGCGCGACATTGGTTTTGCCGGCTATCTGGTCAAGCCGGTGCGGCAGGCCTCGCTGGTGGAGCGGCTGCTGCTGTGCTGCGGTGACCGGCGCACCGAATATCAGCCGCAAGCTTATGAACCGCTGACCTCCGGCTGGCAGGATATGCACGACGTGCCGGTGCCGGAAACCGCCGCGGCGGACGAACTGCCGCCCTTCGTCACCGCGCCGCCGGTGCCGGAGGAATCCTTTGCCGAAGAGCCGGTGCTGGAGCAGCAGGCGCCCGATTATCCCGACTTCGATCCGCCCGCGATCCCGGCGCCCTTCATGGAAGATCACCCCGCCGCCGCGCGCAGTGTCGGGCCGGCGGTCGGCAGCCCGTCCGCCGAGGACGGCCTGCGCATCCTCCTGGCCGAGGACAATCCCATCAACATGATGCTGATCCGCGAACTGCTGCGGCGGCGCGGCCATAGCGTGGTGGAAGTCACCACCGGCAATGCCGCGGTCCAGGCCATGCTGGAGGGCACATTCGACCTGCTGCTCACCGACATTCACATGCCCGGCATGGACGGGATCGAGGCGGCGCGCGCCATCCGGGCCGGTGAAGCCCGTTCGGGCCGCCGCCGCACGCCCATCGTGGCGCTGACCGCCGATGCGCTGGAAGACGGCAAGAAGGCGTGCCAACAGGCGGGCATGGACGGCTTCCTCACCAAGCCGGTGAACCCCGCCGAGCTGGAAGAAATGTTCCTGATGCTGTTCCCCAGCGAAGAACGCGCCCACGCCGCGGTTGCTTGAGGGCGGCTCCGCCGCAATTTGTCCAAGGGCGGCTCCGCCGCAATTTGTTTAAGGGCGGCTACGCCGCAATTGTTCAAGGGCGGCTACGCCGCCGGGGGGCCCAGAGGGCTAGGCACAGCCATGAAATGCTGTAGCTTTTCGCCGCGAAGCGCAGCGGGTTTTTTCTCATGACAGACACAGCAGCAAAAAGCTGGCTGGACGGCATCAAACCCTATTTTGAGACGGCGCCCATCGCCTCCTTCTTTCTGGGCGTCTCGTCCGGCTTTCCCTACGCGATGATCGCCGCCACATTGACCACGCGACTGGCGCAGGACGGCATCTCCAAGCGCAGCATTACCGCCTTCACGCTGGCCTTCTTGGTCTACAATTTCAAATTCCTCTGGGCCTGGATGGTGGACGGGGTGCGCATTCCTATTCTGGGGCGGCTGGGCCAGCGCGTTTCCTGGATGATCCTCGCGGGCATCCTGGTGATCGCGGCAGTCGCCAATCTTGCTTTTGTCGATCCCACCACCAGTCTGATCCAGACCGCTTATGCCGCCATCCTGGTCGGCGCGGCCGGGGCAACCTTCGACATCGTGATCGACGCCTATCGCATCGAGATCCTCAGGCCCGACCAGATGGGTGTTGGCGCGGGCATGAACCAGTATGGCTGGCGCATCGGCTCGGTCACCGCCGCCACCCTCGCCCTCGTCCTGGCGGCGCGGATCGGCTGGGAATGGTCTTACATGGCCTGCGCGGTGCTGGCTTTCCCCGCCATGATCACCGCGCTTGTGCTGGGCGAGCCGGTGCGACGCCAGATCGTGGCGCACAAGCAGGGCATGTCAGAAACCATCAAGGCGATCTATGGCCCGTTCGTCGAGTTTTTCTCCCGCCAGGGCGCCTTCCTGGTGCTGCTCTTCATCCTGTTCCACAAGATCGGCGACACGCTAAGTCAGCTCACCGTGCGCTTGCTGTTCAACGATCTGGGCTTCACCAATGACGAGATCGCAATTTACGATGTCGGTGTCGGCTTCTGGATGTACCTGATCGGCATTTTTGTCGGTGGTGTGCTTTACGCCAAGCTGGGCATGAAGCGTTCGGTGATGATCAGCCTGATCCTGATGGGCATCACCAACATCAACTTCGCGCTCCTGGCCAATATCGGCCATTCCAACTGGGCCCTGGCCGCCACGATGGCGTTCGAAACCTTCGCCAGCGGCATTGGCGGCGTCACCGTGGTGGCCTATTTCTCCGCCCTGACCGATCTGCGCTTTACTGCGGCGCAATATGCGCTGATCTCGGCGGCCTCCAGCATCTTCGGCCGCATCCTGACCGGAACCTCGGCGGGGGCGATGGTGGAGGCCCTGGGCTATGCGAACTTCTATTTGCTGACCACCCTGGCGGCAGTGCCCGGCATCCTGCTGTTCTGGCTCCTGATGCGCGGCGGGCTGATCGAGAGCTCGATGGGATCCGCGGGCAAGCAAAGCGGGCATTAACGCCTTTTCATCATCCGCCTGCGGCTGTCACAATCCATTGCCCCGGGGGTGGCGGTTGGGGTAAAATCGCCAAACTGTCGCATTTGGGAGTTACCCAAGGCACAGGATGGGCGCGGGCCGAGTCGTGGGGACTCTCGCCAAACGGGAAGCGATCGTGGTCAACATTTACGAAGCGGGACCTTTCGAGGGACGCGTGGAGCAATGGCCGGTACTGGCAGTCTCCGGTGCGCTGGAAGTGCGCCTGGCCGAGACCGAGCTGGAAATCGAACAGGCGCAGCGCCTGCGCTATACCGTTTTCTATGAAGAGATGAGCGCTATCCCCTCGCCTCAGATGCGCGAGTCGGGCCGCGACTTCGACAAGTTCGACGATGTTTGCGACCACCTTTTGGTAGTGGACCGCGACGCCCATGACGAGGACGGTCAGCCGCTGGTGGTGGGCACCTATCGCCTGACGCGCGAGCGTGACGCGGCTAGGGTCGGCGGCTTCTACACTTCCAGCGAATTCGACCTGTCGCCGATGCTGCGGTCGTTGCCGCGTGAAACCAAGTATCTGGAACTGGGTCGCTCCTGCATTCTCAAAAGCTATCGCGCCCGCCCCGGCACGATGCAGCTGTTGTGGAAAGGCCTGATGGCCTATGTCGCGCGCTTCGACATCGAAATGATGTTCGGCTGCGCCTCGCTGCCGGGCACCAATGTGGACGAGATGACGCTGCCCTTGTCCTATCTCCACCATTTCGTCCCCATGCCCGAACATCTGCGCGTCAAGGCGCGCCCCGAGCTGTTCGTGAACATGAACCGCATGCCCAAGGACGCGATCGACCCGCGCGAAGGCATTCGCAGCCTGCCCGCCATTCTCAAGGGTTATGTGCGCGCCGGCTGCGGCATCGGCGACGGCGCCGTGGTGGACCGCCAGTTCGGCACCACCGACGTCTTTATCTACTTCCCGGTTTCGGGCCTTGATGCGCGCTACAGAAGCCGTTTCGGTCTGAGCAAATAGCCGTGATCGTACGCGGGCCGGCATCTTTTGCCGTTCTAAATTGATTTATACTTAATGGCCGGGCTTGACCCGGCCATCCAGTTTTACAAACTGATCCGATTCCAGCCGGCATCGTTTATATCCTCGCAAGTAAACCCAACGGCACGCTCTATATCGGTGTGACGTCCGACTTGCTGGCGCGGATGGAAGAGCATCGTCACGGTGTGGGCTCGACCTTCGTTAGAAAATATTGCGTCACGCGCCTGGTCTATTTCGAGAATTATCCGCTTTACGCCGACGCCATCCGCCGCGAGACCAACCTCAAACGCTGGAGGCGGGACTGGAAAATTGCCTTGATCGAAAAAGGCAATCCAGAGTGGGAAGACCTTCTCGAAAAGGCTGGAATTGCTGAACCATGGATGGGCGGGTCAAGCCCGCCCATGGTGAGTTTTAAATCTACGCCAAATCGAACAGCAGCACTTCGCTGGGCGATTTGGACCGGACGGTGATCTGCGCCAGATCGGTGATGGCGGCGGCGTCGCCGGCTTTCAGCGTTTCATCGCCAATGGTGACTTCGCCCCTGGCCACCTGCAGCCAGGCCTTGCGGCCCTGCGCCAGCGGGTGAATCGCCTCGACATCGGCGTCCAGTTTGGCGGCCCAGATTTCCGCATCCTGCACCAGCCGCACTTCATTCTCGCGCGGCTCGGGCGCGGCGATGCGGGCGAAATGATTCTTCACCGCCTCGGCATTGATGATCTTCTGCTCATAACCGGGTTCGATGCCGGTCTGGGACGGCATGATCCAGATCTGCAGCAGGTGGCAGGTCTCGGTCGGGCTGGCGTTGAACTCGGCATGAACAATGCCGCTCCCTGCGCTCATGCGCTGGATTTCGCCGGGACGGATGGTGCCGCCACCGCCGGTGGAATCCTTGTGCGCAATGGCGCCATCCAGAATGTAGGTGACGATCTCCATGTCGCGGTGCGGATGGGGCGGGAAGCCCGCGCCGCCCTTGATCCAGTCTTCGTTGATCACCCGCAGCGGCCCGAAGCTTTCATGGGCCGGGTCGTAATAGTCACCGAAGGAAAAGGAATGGCGCGACTCCAGCCAGTCGATCTTGTTATAGCCGCGTTCGTCGGACCGCCTGACCGTGATCATTTGCGCTTTCTTTCAATGGCATCCCAGACCAGGGCTGCGATATCGGCGCCGCCGAACCGCTTGACCTCGTGAATGCCGGTCGGAGAGGTAACGTTGATCTCGGTCATATAGTCGCCAATCACGTCGATACCAGTGAAGATGAGGCCGCGTTTTTTCAACTCTGGCCCGATGGCGGCGCATATCGCCTGCTCGCGCGCCGTCAGGTCGGTGGCCTCCGGCCGCCCC